>NZ_JAYGGZ010000051.1:41751-52205 GCF_034931465.1 Anabaena sp. UHCC 0399
GTTTCATTAATGGAGTTCAAAGGTTCATGAGATGGCTACTTATGTTGAAACGGCATTACTCAGTTATTCCATACTGTTGAACCTGCATATTCCACAGTGCGGTATACTCTCCCCCATGCTGCAAAAGTTCCTGATGTGTGCCATCCTCAATTAAACGCCCACCTTTGAGGACGAATATTCGGTGAGCCATTCGCACAGAAGCTAGTCTATGGGTAATCAAAATAGTAGTCTTACCCTCCGCTAATTCCACAAAGCGCATATAAAGCTCATACTCACTGCGGGGGTCAAGTGCGGCTGTCGGTTCATCCAAAAGTAGTATTTGAGCGTGCTTACGCACAAAAGCACGGGCTAGAGCTAACTTTTGCCACTGACCACCAGAGAGTTCTGTACCGCTAAACTGTTTACCTAGGGGTGTGTCTTCCCCTGTGGGAAACTGTTCTAATAGTTTGACTACATCGGCTTTTTCTACAGCATATCTGAGTAAATCACGATTTTCTAAAGCCTTGAGGTTGCCTAAAGCAATATTTTCTCCTAGGGTGAGGGAATAACGACCAAAATCTTGAAAAACTCCTGCTATTTGTTGTCGCCACTCTTCTAGATTTAAATTTTTCAGGTCTACACCATCAACTAAAATTCGCCCTTTGTTGGGGTCATATAACCTAGTAAGTAACTTGACCAGAGTAGTCTTACCCGCGCCATTCTCCCCTACAATAGCCACTGTTTCCCCTGGATGTAGGGTAAAAGAAATATTTTTGACTGCCCAGCCCTTAGCATCAGGGTAGCGAAAGTACACTTTTTCAAACGTGATACCTTTACGAATAGGATTTGGGATTTTCTCTCCAGGTACACTTAAGAGCATAGGACTTGTACTGTCGAGAAAAGTGAAAAACTGCTGCATATAAAGCACATTTTCAAATAATTCCAGCCCATTACCTACAAAGCCGCCTAAGTTTTGTTGAAAGTAAGTTAAAGACTGGACAAATAACAGTACACTACCTGGACTAAATTCTCCTCTAAATGCTTTCTGTACTACCCAATAGAAAGCAAAACCATTTCCTAGGGTACTTAAAATAGCTAAACTAGACGACCAAAAAGCTTGTTTACCGCGCAGATGGCGCATGGAGGTATGTAAAGACTGGAATGCTTGCAGATATCGGTCAATAAAGAATGAACCTAGCTGAAACAGTCTAGTTTCCTTAGCGTGGGTATCAGTTAGCATGACTGAAGTGTAATACTTCATTCTGCGAGCCTGGGGACTGTTTTCAAACAGAGTTAGCCAAATAGCTTTACCATATTGAGCCGAAACGACTACTTGGGGTATAGTAGCGATCGCAATTATTAAGGGAATCCAAAAGGCTAGGGGAATCAGTAACGCCACCATCACCACCAAAGTCACGAAAGACCGGCCTAATTCCACCAAATTCTCAAGTAAATTCAACGGTTGATAGCTAATTTGTTCTTGCAAAACTTGTAACTCATCATAGAATTGAGCATCTTCAAAACGGCTCAAGTCTGGTAAAGTATCGGCTTTACGCATTAACTTTAAGCTCATATGAGCCATTAACTTATCGTTGAGATTTCCCTGAAGTGCTGTTTGCCAAGGTTCGAGTAGTGTTTCTAACAATAAAGCACCTACCCATCCCCCAACTAAGGGTAGTAAGATTGTCCAACCCAATACTCTACCAGATGACAACTCTGTTGCGACTGTATCTACTACTAACTTAGTAATCCAAACACTTATAGCAGGTAGAAATCCTTGTAATAAAGTAACAACAATCAGTACAAAAATTTCTTTTGGTGCTGCTGTCCATACTAAAGGTAGAGAACGAAATAAGGCTTTAGTATAGACCTCAAACCAAAATCTTAAATCGCTCATTGATGTAAACCTAATTTTTTATTTATGGTTAACTATTGCTCTGATTGCTAACATATTGATTAATTTTCAGGAATAATCATATGTTTTAGACAGTGAAAGTTGATTGTCTAGACAAATTCTTGTCTAATTCTGCTATCTGACACTGTAATACTATCGAGAATAAAAACTATACTACTTAAGATAGAACAACGTTAGTCTCAAGATGAGAAACTATCTTACTTAAGCAGGAACAAAAAACAAAACAAGAAGATAAAGTAAATGTTGTAGGCGTTACATAATCATCAAATAAATTCCTGTGTAACACCAAAAAATGCAGAGGTTTTGAGAACAAATATTTCGTAAAAAAGCAATTCTCTTAAAGATGTTACCGTATTAATGGCGCAGTAATTTTGACCTTTTATAAACTATTTACCCTTTGGCTATACGTTGGAGTATAGATAGTTTAAGCAGACCTACAAAGAGATAAAAATAGGTAATGAACTGTTGTCATATTTTGCGGTGAAATAGCGAAATATTTGGTTAAAAACTAATTCGTTTCTAGATGCTTTAGACCGGAAAACAACTTTAGAACAACTTTAAAACAACTCTCAGGTAAATTTAAATCCAGGTAGTGATTTGAATATCAAAGGAGAAAATCGCAATGCTTGCACAAGAAACATTGACCATACAAACCTTAGAAATGTATTTAGTAGACAGCGAAGATAAATTAGAACAAACTCTGCTGTCTAAAGAAGAAATAGCAGCTTTAGAAAAACTAGCTTTACCAGGAGTGTTTGATTCAGAAACGAGCCAAAGATGGGTTAGTCGCTGCGGTGGACGCTGTGGTGGACGATGCGGTGGACGCTGCGGTGGACGATGCGGTGGACGATGCGGTGGACACTGCTGGCACCGATGTTATCAGTGTTATCACTGCGGTGGTAAATGTGGTTTTTTTAGTTCAGTATCAGGCGTAATTGAAGAAAGTTTCGACCTCGAATTTGGCAACTAACATTGCTTTGATACTAAACAGACTGGCACAGTAGGGGTTTAGCAATGCTAAACCCCTACAAAAGATATCGTTTTTACGATCATAGATATTCAGTATTTTCTGTCAACTCGTAAGTCCTAATTTGTTTATAAAACCAAGGTTGCAGATTTTTCTATGGAGCTTGGGAGAATAAAAGCAAACCTATGCAATTAAATGATAGTAAAAGGCTGCGTCTGTTAGAACACCTCGTCATTCGCGTTATACCCTCAGATGGTAATGATGGGGAAAAGATGATATTCAATACAACGCGGCGGACATTAGAAGTTAAAGGTCAATCGCTGCATGATGTGGACAGAGTAGTTTTTCCTTTACTGGATGGTAGCCGAACCCTAGGAGAAATCCGTCATGCTGTTCAAGAAAAGTTGACCAATGCCTCGCTAGATCAATGTTTAGAATTTTTGATTAACAATCGCTTAGTGGAGGATTTTGAGGAAGAAGACATTGACTTAGATACTCTGACTCATCGTACTCAGTTACTGCCTCAACTCGGTCTTTACCATGAGTTAGGCTTTCAGCAAAAGGATGTTCAAAAGCAATTAGCTAATGCTCGGATTGCTGTCTTTGGGTTGGGAGGCTCAGGGCTAGTAGCTGCAATGACATTGGCTGCTTCTGGTATTGGTTTTCTGCGTCTGTGCGATGATGCTTACATTGATCCCTCTGATGCACTGATGATGTCGGGTTGGGAATTGAGTCAAGTTGGTGCTGGGCGATCTGTGCAAGCGGCTCAACGGATTGAGGCGATGGGAGGAGTTACCCAGACTGAGACTGTGACAGATGCTTTAAATGATGATGAAATAGTCAGTTCATCACTGCAAGATATTGACTTAGTTATTGTTGCTACGGATGCCGTATCAGTTAATTTAGCGTATCGCCTCAACAGACTATGCTTACAAATGAAACTCCCATTGCTCCCAGGTGGAGCTGCGGGGGTAGAGGCAACTGTCGGGCCGTTGGTCTTTTCTGAAGATGGCCCTTGCTACCTGTGCTATCGGATGCGGTCTATGGCTTGCGCCAAGCTTCCAGAGGCCAAATTAGCTCTTGAGCAGTTTCTCAACCGAGAACGGCGTTCTCAACCACGTCTGCGAGAAAATTTACCGATAGGCTACACGTTAGTTGGTAGTTACCTAGCCCTTGACGCATTAAAGATGTTCCTTGGTCTACCAATTGCTACTGATGGTAAATTACTGCATCTGGATTTGATTAGTACACAGATGACTCACCATGTTGTACTCAAGAAACCCGGTTGCCCTCATTGTTCCCCACGTCAGGAGAGAACGCCGTGAATGCAGTAGTAACTAGTTCTCGGTGGCGGGATTTGGTCAGCCCCCACACTGGCATCATCCGCGCAATGGAGAGAATAAGCAAGCCATATACAGAGTGTGAACTGCCAGTGATTTGGCAGGCTGAATTAGCCCATTACCAAATTCGCAAACGGCTAGAAAATTTACGCTTTGGTATAGGCAAGGGCATGACTGATGAGCAGGCCATTTTAGGTGCTGTGGGTGAAGCCTTGGAACGCTACTGTGGGGGGATTGTTGATCGGCGGCGAATGGTGGTCAGTAGCTTTGCCAAATTAGATAATCGCGCCCTCCCACCACCAACTTTTTACTCTTTTTCTGAACAACAATACTCTGATCCCAATTTCCTGTTTCCGGCATTTGATTCCACAATGCAGACTTCTTGGATCGCTGCTCAGGTACTTGGTAGCAACGATCAAGTTTTCGTCCCCATGTCCTTAACCTATCTCGATTGGTGCGGCGAACAACCAGGGGATGATATTGTTCCTGCTTCTTCTAATGGCATGGCTACAGGCTCTTCTGTAGAGTTTGCTGCTTACAGTGGGTTATGCGAGTTAATTGAGCGTGATGCTTTCATCATTACGTGGTTAAATCGCTTACCTGCGCCGCGCATAAATTTTGAACACCAGCCTGGAATATTAAGGGAAATTGCCCGGAATTATGCCAGATTTGACATTGAGTTAATGGCCTTCGATTTTACCACTGATATTAGAGTGCCTGTAGTTGTCGCGATCGCTATTGACCATTCAGATCAAGGGCCTGCTGTTGTCACTGGTTTGGGATGCCATCTTGATGGTCAAACTGCGCTTCGCAAGGCAATATTTGAAGTTTGTCAAGCCCGTCCTGGTGATCTGGAACGGATAGCTCACGGTGCTGGTGCTAATCTCCATAAATATGAAGATATCCAGAATATGGATGATCACAGTGCTTTTTTCTACACAACAGCACGACTGGGTGAGTTGGACTTTTTACTTAACCATGACCAATCACTAAAAGTTGAAGATTTACCTACTTACACATCTCAATCAGAAGTAGAGAAATTGCAAACAGTTCTCACCAGGTTAAATTCAGTGGGTGTTGAGGCGTATTTAGTGGATATTACCACCTCTGACATTGCATCGGTGGGTTTTCGAGTGGTAAGGACTTTAGCAACTGAATTAGTACCTATCTATTTTGGTATTGGACAAGAGCCATTAGGTTCTCAGCGTCTGTTTGAAGTTCCAGAACGGTTGGGTTATGGTGGTCGCCGTACTGCTGCTGACCTCAATCCCTGCCCCCATCCCATCGCCTAAATTGAGGAAATTGCCGCAATGTACAAAGCTAATGAGCCTCTGGAACTAACTCTTCTTTATCATTGGAATTCTCCACCACCAGGAGGTTATGCCAAGCAAGTTCCAGCTACTGAAATGCGGTATATGCCAGAGGCTTCTATTCTGGAACTACCAGCAGTACCAGGGGACAACTACCTCACCAATTTATTGAGACAACGCCATTCAGTACGAGCTTTTAAAAATACGGAGATGCCGTTGATTTCACTGGCTCAGTTACTGGATGCCGCCTGCGGTATCAGTGGGTTGCGTCAGGTGGAGGGTCATATGTTTGAAGGGCGGAACTCTCCGTCTGCCGGTGGACTTTATCCAATTGAAATGTTTGTATCTATACAGGCAATAACAGGTTTATCTGCGGGACTATATCACTATGAACCCCGTGGCCACGGACTGCATTGGGTGAATGAGTCAGTACCCAGTGACTTTATCGAACCTCTATTGCAGCAGGATTATATTGCTAATGCCAATGCCCTGTTTATCATGACTGGGGTTTTTATGCGATCGCTCCATAAATATAGTACGCGGGGCTACCGCTTTATCCTGTTTGAAGCCGGCCATCAAGCTGAAAATATTTGCCTCATGGCTGTAGAGTTGGGGCTTGGCAGGGTTTGTCTAGGAGGATTTCATGATACAAGTGTCAATAATATTTTAGGTATTGACGGTCAGCGTCATGCAGCACTTTATTGTGTTGCTGTTGGTACGGAAACAAGTTCGTAGTAAGGACTTTAGTCCTTACTACGAACTTGTTAATTGCTACTAAATTTTAGTAGAGTAATCCTCACCTGATGAGTAGCCCCCAGATTTACCACTTTCTGTAAATCCACTGGGACTATTTTCTTTGAGGAATCCACTATAGGCTTCCATACCATGTTCATGGATATCCAAACCTTCCAGTTCTTCGTCTCTGGTGACTCGAATACCCAAGGTATATTTCAGTACCAACCAGAAGATGCTGCTGAGAAGCACAGTCATACCACCGACTGAAATCACGCCTAAAAACTGAATGCCCAACTGTCCTAAACCACCACCTGCAAATAAACCCTTGGCAGGCCCAAGTCCCTCACCATACCAGGAATAAACACCAGGGCCGACAGACCATAGACCAACTGCAAGAGTTCCGAAAATACCACAAACCAGGTGAACGGAAGTAGCACCTACTGGGTCATCAATACCAATTTTGTCAAATAATGTAACTGAGAAAACTACAATCACGCCAGCAATCAAACCAATAATAACTGCACCGGGAATGCTGACATAAGCACAAGGTGCTGTAATCGCCACCAAACCAGCCAAAATACCGTTGATAATCATCGACAGGTCAGGCTTACCTAAGTACAACCAGGCTGTCGCTGTAGCAGCAATCCCACCAACAGCACCGGCCATGTTGGTTGTTAAAGCAATATGAGTAATAGCATTGGGATCAGCAGCCATTACAGAACCGGGGTTAAAACCAAACCAGCCTAACCACAGAATCAAACAGCCTAAAGTAGCAATACTCATGTTGTGACCAGGCATAGCCACAACTTTCCCATCTTGATATTTACCGATACGGGGGCCAAGAAAGGCTGCTCCCATTAAAGCTGCCCAGCCACCGACTGAGTGAACTACCGTAGAACCAGCAAAGTCCCAAAAGCCTCTGTCAGCTAACCAACCAGCACCCCAAATCCAGTGTCCGGTGATGGGGTAGGCGATACCTACAAGTAAGATACTAAAAATTAAGAAGTCAAGAAACTTGATTCTTTCAGCAACTGCACCAGACACAATGGTGGCTGCTGTTCCCGCAAATACCAACTGGAATAAAAATTTGGCTGCTAAGGGTACACCAGCCCAACTTAAAGCACTGAAGACACCTTTATAAGCAGCTTCTCCGGTAGCGGGACTGTTATCTGCTCCTGTTAAGAAAAATCCATTTAACCCAATAAAATCGTTGCCATCGCCAAACATTAATCCAAAACCAATTACCCAAAAAGCCACGGTGGCTAGTGCAAACACAATAAGGTTCTTGGCAAGGACGTTAACAGCGTTTTTCTGGCGACAAAAGCCGGTTTCTAACATCCCGAAACCAGCATTCATGAAGAATACCAAAAAAGCGGCGATCGCTACCCAAAGGGTGTCTAGGGCAACTTTCAATTCTGCTGTTGTCGGGCCAGCATCTGGGGCTTGGGCAACTGCGACATAACCCCATCCCAAAACAATTAAACAAGCCAAAGGTAAACAAGCTTGCCAACTGGGAGACAGTCGCTTAATAAAATTAATTAACTTGATTGTTGAATTAAATTGTGAGCTTTTAGCGGAATTTCTTGCAGAAAATCGCCTATTTTTTATTTTCGATTTATGTTTGTACATGGGTTAAAACAACGTCCTCCGAATGATCCTTGATAGCAAGAAACAGGTTGAGCAGAAAAACTATCCCCCGTATTGCCCCAGCTAGTGGTTTTGATATTTTTCTTTGAGACCACTGAATTTGGTTAACCAAAAACTCAAATAATATTTAGGAGTTTAAGAAATTAACGACACCTCTGTAAATATTTTTTGTAGATATCCTTAAGAAATTATGATGTAATTTCTGCAACAGTCAAGTCTTCTTCATTTAATCTTTAATCATGAAAAAATAGATTGGCATAGTGATAGATGGCATTTTGTCAATACAATCTCCATAAAAAATAAGGATAGAAATTAATCAGTAATTTGTGCCACACATTACTACTATTTGTTAACTTTTGTCAATTGATAAGCTTAACTGCTTCATTCATTCTCAACGCTACTAACATCTGAACTTTGGGGGTAATGTTTTTTTTCTTCTACTAACTTTTCAACTGCATAAACATCAGGCCATACCGATGCACCATGTTCATAAACATCAATACCTAAGCGATCGCCTTCGGGATGGACACGCAAGCGTCTGATGGCTTTAAGACCAGCAAACATTAAAAAGCTCAAGCCAACTGTAAAAACTGCGATCGCTACGACACCTAAAAGTTGTATACCTAATAATTCAATCCCACCCCCTAACAGTAACCCTGCTTTTTTATTCAGAGTCAGTTCGGCTTGTCCCAAAAAGCCCACAGAAAGAGTACCCATCATGCCGTTAATTCCATGTATGGAAAAAGCAGCTACTGGGTCATCAATTTTAAGTGATTCAATTAGATCAATCCCCAGCACTACCAAAACGCCAGCCGTTAATCCAATCACCACCCCCGCCCAAGGTGCTACATAAGCACAAGCAGCTGTAATTGCTACTAATCCGCCTAAAGAACCATTCAGGCAATACTCTAAATGCCATTTACTAGTACGTAAATACTGAAAAATCATTGCCGCTAGTGCTGCTGCTCCAGCCGATAATGTGGTGTTGACTGTTACTAAACCAATTAGTCCTGTGTTCCCAGCACCAAGAGTTGAACCAGAGTTAAAACCATACCAGCCAAACCAGAGAATCATAGTTCCCAATGTTGCCAAGCTTAAATTATGGGCTGGTGGTGGTGTTCCCCAAGCTGAACGACTAGGGCGAGGCCCTAGCAAATATGCGCCAACTAATGCCGTCCAACCGCCTACACAATGAACAACAGAACTACCGGCAAAGTCGTGATAACTGAGTTTGGATAACCACCCCTCAACATTCCAAGCCCAATGGACAATAATGGGATAACTAAATGCTCCCATCACGGCACTGTAAATTAAGTCACCAATAAAGTCAGTTCTACCGAGCATAGCACCGGTAGTGATTGTACTAGCTGTCGCTGCAAAGGCAAACTGGAAAAAAAACAAGGTGTAGGTATTAATAGCAGCAGTAGAACCAGGCGCACCCATTGGATAAATACCATCACTATTAGGTAGCTGGTTCAAAAAAAATGTATCTGTTCCTAACAAACCTCCAGCACTTGTACCAAAAGCAATCCCAAAACCTATTGCCCACCACACCAAGATAGTGACAGCAGCATCCACAAAATTTTCCAGTAAAGCATTAACTACACCTTTCTGCTGGGAAAAACCCGCTTCTAACATTGCAAAGCCAGTTTGCATAAAGAATACTAAAAATCCAGTGATTAGTACCCATATAGTGTCAATCGAAATTTGCAGTTTGATCGTAGTTTCTGACAAAGACTGCAAATTGGGAGGATCTGCTGCTTGTACAACTGTAGGCGCAAAAATTGCCAACACCATAGAACCGATCGCCAGCACCATCATGCGTTGCCAAGGTCGAATACGCTTATTCATTAGCTTATTTTTTCCTGCTTGAAAAGCGATGATTCATCATGGTAGCAGACTGACCAAAATCAATTACCTTTGATCAGAAAATCTAGCGATCAAGTTTTACTTCAAAGCCAAGTTTATTCTTTTTTGCTCACCACTCTGCTCATTCAACTCAACAGAATATGAAAAAACAGCATAACTTACACAAGTAAGGTTAAGTTTTACAACGCATTCTGGTTAATCCATGACTAAATTTGATTTATACTGTTTTACTTACAACATTAATTCTGTAGTTTGCAATACATTTTTTATTTTTTGGGCGTATAATTTAATTGGCGAATAGATAATTAAACTGTGTGAAACCTTTATATAATCAGCAATTGCCCATATTTAGATACAATTACTAAGAAATTTATGAATTTTATATACAAAATTTTAAGTAAAATGTCTGTTTAGTTAGGGAACTAGGGACTGGGAAGTAAAAGAGACAAGAAATAATCTTTTGACTGATGCCCATTTGAGATGGAAGAAAAGACGATTTGAGTTTTTTTTGGTTGATGCCGGACTAACGCCCCGCTACGCTAAGTAGCTAAACAAAATTAATTACATAGTTTGTACCAAATTCTCGGAGAATCTTTTCCACAGATGCTACAAAAGTCTGCCAATCTTTGTAAGCATCAATTTCAATCCATTGATACTTAATAAACCGCCACAAAATTTCAATCAAATTTAAC
>NZ_JAYGGZ010000052.1:0-51891 GCF_034931465.1 Anabaena sp. UHCC 0399
CTTTTAAATAAGAAAGACTCCCCTCATAATCATGAAGGGAGTCTTTCTTTTAGCCTAGTTTTTCTTCCTGAAACTATGCAGGGTAAATACGCAATCGTCTATTTGGTTCTTCTCCGAAACTGTGGGACTTGAGTCGATAGTGTTCTACTAATTCATGTTGCATTTTGCGGACTTGAGGAGAGCGAGGTAATAACTCAACAGGCTGTCCTTGAGGAATGACTATTTGCTCAACGGCAAGTCTAGCTTCTTCTAGAGCGTCAATCTCGTCGTCGCTGCCATTATGCAAAAACAGTTGCAGTTCTCGATCATCAGCAATTTCTGGGTCATCGATGTTTAGCAACCGCCGCAAACCACGAGTAATTTGTGGGATAGTGCTGGACTTAATCATGTGGATAGGGACATGACGAGCTTTAGCCATTTGCCTTAATTTGGCATGATTTTTGACGTGCGATCGCAGTGCCAAAATTGCATCTGCACTATCAATGTCTTTTGTCAATACCACTGGTAAAGTTAGCACATTAATGACCTGTTCTAGCTGATGACGGCTGACACCGTATGGATAAATATGCAGTGGTAAGTCTTCACCATTTGGGCCAGCTTGTCTGCTGGTGCTGAACTCAATGCTCTCTGAATAGTTGAATGACTCATCCAGTAAGCGGTCAAATTCACTTGGACTAGGAACTCGTTCCCGTTCTATAGGGAACGATGGCAACGCCAGCATTTGTCCTGATGTCCGCCAGCCTGTAGATTGTCTTGCTGATGAGAAAGAGTCTTCAGATGTTGATAAGTGTCCCCCGCGACCGTTAACAACAGTTAGTTGCCGTGTAATTGCAACTTTACCTTGCTCATCCACAGTTCTCGTTTGCGGATTAGTTTGGCGACCTCTGAGAAGATTATCAACTGTGTCCGCAACGTTTTCGTGTACTACCCAACGTTGCCGTTCTAGCATTTCTACAGCAATTTCAAAGGTAGGAGGAGCTTTGCGTTCTAAAACAGTTTTTTGACTACCTCTTCGTCTGGCTTCATCGTCCCCCAGTGTCACAGCTTGGATACCACCAACTAAATCGGAAAGGGTAGGGTTTTTAATTAAGTTTTCTATCTGGTTTCCGTGGGCAGTACCTACCAATTGCACGCCTCGTTCAGCAATGGTACGAGCGGCTAAAGCTTCTAGTTCCGTACCAATTTCATCAATGACAATGACTTCTGGCATATGGTTTTCTACTGCCTCAATCATCACTTGATGCTGAAGTTCTGGATGAGCTACCTGCATCCTTCTAGCACGACCAATAGCAGGGTGAGCCACATCACCATCTCCAGCAATTTCATTGGAGGTGTCGATAATGACTACACGTTTGTTCAATTCATCTGCTAAAACACGAGCTATTTCTCTTAAAGCAGTAGTCTTGCCTACACCTGGCCGTCCCAGCATGAGAATCGATTTACCAGTTTCTACTAAATCGCGGATCATGCCTATTGTGCCAAATATAGCCCGACCCACACGGCAAGTCAGTCCAATGATCTTCCCATTACGATTGCGGATGGCACTGATGCGATGCAAGGTTTGCTCAATTCCTGCTCGATTATCTCCGCCAAAGATTCCAACTCTCTGAATACAATCATCTATCTGTTCTTGAGTGACTGGATTTTCGCTCAGATACTCAGCTTGATTGGGAAACCGAGCCTCTGGACGACGACCCAAATCCAAAACCACTTCTACTAAAGTCTCTATTTTGAGGTGATTCTCTAGTATTTGCCGCAGGTCTTGGGGCAAAATGTCTAACAACTTTTGGAGATCGTCTGTAATCGTCATGCTTTCTATAGTGACGTCTTGAGAGATAACGAACGAGCGATTATCGCTCCGGCTGTGACTTGATCTGGGAAACGAGAGAATGTGCAAGCTCCACGGCTTGCCAAAGTAACTCTGGTTCTTCTTCTAGGCGGATAGTTGCCTTGATCTTATTTTGATTTACCTCCTTGGTTTCTAACTGTTCGATAATGGGTGAAATTAATACACGAGCGTAGCTACCATAAGCTACTCCAGCAATGTGGTGCTGATTTTTGCTTCTTTGATCAGCACTATTTAATAATCCCATTGCTTTTAACTTAGCAACTGTATATCTATTAGTGCCACCTGCTAACTGTACATATCCTGGTAAATTAGCTGCTAAAACTTTTTGACCTAATTTCACAGTTGCTAATGTAGTACCGTCTCCAATATCACCACTCATAGGACGACCATCGGTTTGCCAAATTATTTCTTTACATTGAGGAGAAATGAGGTTGTAGATAGACTGAAGATATGCGACTATTCCTTCTCCATCAGGACAACTGATGGCTAATATCTTCAATTGTTCTGCACACGGTGAAATTACTTGCCATAGCTGCTTAAATTCGGCTAAACGCCCTACTTTTGTGTGGATTTCTACTGCATCTACCCCTGTTGATATTACCAGTGGTGCGATCGCATCTCGTGTTGATATATAAGATTTTGTATAAATTATATCATATGGGCAAATTGGCAAACAACGACCACAGCCGTAGCACTTCTGGGATTCAACTCCTGAAAAATTGTCTGCTCTACGGTCAAATATAATTGCCTGTGCTGGACAAATTTTTTCACATGGTCTAAGGCAGTCTTCGGGACACTTCGCGTGATCAAATTCGGCTTTGCGGAAGTGAGGGTCTTCTCCATCGTTCAAGCTGACCATCAAAAGCGGAGAATTACCTTGATAGTCAAAGCCGCGTATTTGGGCATCAGTCAGGAGACTCTTGGCTACTTGTAAAGCTTCTTGAACTGCTAAAATTACTGCTGGATCGGCAGCAACATCTATACAGTCAGCACCTGCCAAAGTGTAGGCTAATGTTAAACTCCTGACTGTAGGTAGGTGTTGGAAACTAGCTCCGCAGATGAGCTTGAACCAGCGACCTGTTTTTAAGGATTGTAATGGGGCTAAGATATTAGTCACATTTCTATTATGCTTTTATGTGACTGAAAATAAAAGTCTGAGATAAAAATATTGATTTTTTGATTCCAGATTTTTGGCTTTCACTCACTTAAACCGGGTTATTGCTTTGGATTAACTGCAATTATTTTATAAATAAGTAAATATTAAGCTAAAAGCTTGACTACATTTTGTAATTTAGTGCTGGTATAAATTTATTATCTCAGTTCGGAATTTTATTCAGTTCATGTATCATAAAATACCAAAATAATTAAATTTTAAAATTTTGGAAGCATTAGGAAGAAATATTGAAATAAGGTGTTTAAAGCAGACAAACATATCAAAGATTTTTGTAGCTATATCTTGAATATTGACTATTCATAGTATGTCAGTTTTCAATTGGATTGTATATTTTCGTTTCTTAATTTTTTTATTTATATTACCATTGAGGTAGCAATTCAAGAAAATCAATGATTAATTTTTGTTCTATAGGTTGAGAAAATAGATAGCCTTGAGCGAAATCACAATTTAACTTTTTGAGTTGGATTAATTGTTCTTGGGTTTCAACACCTTCTGCAATTGCAGTCATTCCCATAGATTCAGCAATACTAATCATTGCAGGAACTAAGCCCATATTTGCTTTATTCTCTTGCATAAGCTTGACAAAAGATTTATCAATTTTTAAGCCGTCAAACGGAAAATTATGTAAGTAACTTAAAGATGAATAACCTGTGCCAAAATCATCCATAATAAGTTTAATTTTTCGCTTCTTCAGTTCTTGTAAAATTAGCTTTATTTCTTCAGTATTTTCCATAATTACACTTTCTGTAATTTCTAACTCTAAGCTACTTGGATTGACTTGGGTTTCATGGAGAATTTGATCAATTTGAGCAATGAAGTTAGGTTGATAAAATAAGCGTGCGCTCAAGTTAACGCTGATAGTAAGATTTTCTGGTGTTGCTGGATGATTTTGCCAAATACAAAGTTGTTGACATGCTAACTGCAAAACCCATGTATTAATCGGTTTAATTAAACCTGTTTCTTCCGCTACGGGAATAAACTCTGTGGGATAAATTAAACCTCTATTTGGATGTTTCCAGCGTAAAAGAGCTTCAAATCCAGAAATTTTACCTGTAGACAAAGAAATAATTGGCTGATAATAAATCAGGAATTCTTGTCGTTCAATAGCTTTACGCAGGTCATTGTCCATTTCTAACACATGGATCGCATCCTGATACATATGTGGATTGAAAACATGATATCTAGCTCTTCCTAAAGCTTTAGCATGGTACATTGCTGTGTCAGTATCTCGCAACAGATGTTCTGGCTTTTCGTAGTCTTTACTACCCCAATTAATACCAATGCTGACATTCATGAAAACTTCATATCTGGATAGTTTAAATGTAGTTGATAACTTTTGTAAAATAGATTCTGCAACTTGTATCGCCATATTAATATCTGTCAAATTTTCTAAAATAATCCCAAATTCATCACCACCTAATCGTGCTAGAATATCAAATGATGTGAGACATAATTGAATCCGACTGGCAATAGCAATTAGCAATTCATCTCCTACTAAATGTCCCAAAGAATCATTGATAACTTTGAAGCGATCGCAGTCCAAAAACATAACTGCAAAATGATAATTGGATTTCTGATTGGCACAATTTAATGCTTTTTCTATGTACTGAATAAATAAAACTCTGTTAGGTAACCCAGTAAGTGAATCATGTAGGGCTATTTCCATTAATTTACTTTGCAGAGATTCACGAACAGTAACTTCTGTTTGTAATTTTATTAAAGCTTTTTCTAGTTCGTAAGTGCGCTGTTTTACCCTTTGTTCTAATTCTGAATTGAGTGTAATTATTTCTAATTGTGCTGTCCTTAATTTTATTTGATTTTGTACTCGCACTAAAACTTCTTCTAATTCAAATGGCTTAGTAATATAATCTACACCTCCTGTTTTAAAAGCCTTAACTTTATCGAAAACATCATCTAAAGCACTAATAAAAATTACAGGAATATCCGCAGTGAGTTCCCAAGCTTTAAAACGTTGACAAACTTCATAACCATCCACTTCGGGCATCATAATGTCCAGTAAAATTAAATCTGGTAATACTGTTTGACACGCAGTTAAAGCCATCTGCCAGTTTAAAGCTTTGCGAACGTTATATCCTGCTCTAGTCAGAATTGAAGACAACACTCGCAGGTTGTCTACCATGTCGTCAATTATCAAAATATCTTTTTTAGATGTATCTAACCACTGGTAATTCATTCTGCATTTTTTCCGATCAGTTCCATGATTTTCTCAAAATAATACTTGTTTGCTAAATTCTTTAGAAATCGAATAACTAGTTTCGATCTAAAGAAATTTGCTGTAGTAACTTTTAAAGAGGCTGATATCTATAATTTGCTACACCATGATTCTTGTTCTCCATTAATGAAAGTGAAATTTGCACAAAACACAGCAGAATATCTTTTGTGTACTTGGTGCTATCTAACCAATTTTGTTAGTCATGGCAAAATTTCAGGGAACAAATCAAGTTAGTAACTTAATAAATGTCTATTATCTGTGTCTGCATATTCATCATTCGAGATAATATCAGCTACATTCAATTTCAGGGTTACTACTAAATTACAATAGCAAAGTATATCAAGCAATTAGCTGCTACTCGTGTAGAAAAATACTGATTTTAATTTTGTATACTGAAGCTTTTAGAGCATATCTTCTGATATTTAAACATCAAACTTTGTTATAACACCATAATTTGTCCTCTATCACCTGGAAATACATAATATGTATCTTAATTAAGTGTTAAGGTCTATTTCCACAGTTTTATAAAAGGCTGCTAATTATAAATAATGTCACCATTAGCACTAACAATCAGTTCAATAAAATAAAATGATTGTATTATAAATTACTATTCTTATTAATTAATGTATAAAAAAGACTGCGCAAATTCCTCAAAAGCTAGAAGGAAAGAATGCTTAAGCAATAAGCTTTTTAAACTGTGATAGCTGCAAAAAAATATCTAAATAACCTGAGTTTGGCAAAACTCTGCTTCTCATCTGACTATCCTGCAAGTGGCTACTATCCATTAAGGGAGGTAAATCCGACTTGTATGTTTTAAGTTTTGATAAATTTCTTCATAAAAATAAATTTAAGGAACAAAATAACTACTACATACTCTCAGTTCCTTAAATTTTATGTTTTATTCAAAGCTAGTTGTTAATATAAAATTCTTGTTTTAGAGAACTCCAAAAAATAAATTATCCAATTTCTAAAATCAAAACGATTATTCCTCCCCTGCTCCCTCCACCATAAAAGCGACAGGATATTTTGTGATTTGGAAGCCCCTTAGGTGTAAAAAGCATAATTTATCCGGTCTGAAACCTTTATTGGGCAATTTTTTGGTGAATTATGATGGTCAATGAGCTGTTCGTATGAATTTTACCTCAACTGCTGTGGGTAATTATTTATTGTGGATAGAGTGGTAACTTATCTATTTCGCCTACATTGTTGAGTGGCCAGAACCGGACTACAGCACGACCGATAATATTATTACGAGGAACAACACCCCAACAACGACTATCGTAGCTACTATTACGGTTGTCGCCTAGTACCAGATAGGAATCAGGGGGTATTGTTTGGGGTTTGGCTAAGAAAGGTGGCTGTTTTCCTGATGTACAAACATCAGTCACTGTGTTCTGAGTAGAGTTAAGATATTTTTCTTCTTTCAGGGGTTGATTGTTGATATAGACTTGACCATTTTTGATAGCTACGGTTTCGCCAGGTAAGGCAATGATTCGCTTAATAAAGGCATCATGATATTGTTCTTTTTGCAACTCTTCTGTAGGCGAAAATACGACAATATCGCCCCTCTGTGGTTGGGAAAATTTGTACTTCAATTTATCAACAATAATCTTGTCTGCTTCCCATTGGTTCGGAGTGCCGTGCAGAGTGGGTTCCATAGAGCCAGAAGGAATCCAGCGTGCTTCAGCCACAAAGGTACGAATACCTAATGCGAGAACGATACTTAATACAACTGTTCTACCTAGCTCGGCGATCCAGGAATTATCGGGTTGTTGACTAGAATTGTTGTCAGACACTTGATTTTGCATGAAATTGTTGAACTAAGGAAAATTGCAGGTAATTAACTCACTGAGGAATACTATATTTGTTAATTTTAATGGGAGAAACTTGATTCAGTAGTCATCATGATTAGTTTTTTTGTGGCTATCTCACCTTGGATAAACAAAAATCTCGGAAATCAGGACTAATTGAGGCCAAGTTACTTCATCTTTCGTTCCTCGTTGGAAACTTGTTAATCCCATGCCATTGTCCCAAAGTATATTAATTCGGAACGCTCGCATCATCTTACCCAATGGTGAATTTATGGTAGGAGATGTATTGACACGCGATCGCCAGATCGTTGAAGTTGCACCAAAAATTGCCACGACGACACCAGCATTAGAAATTGACGCACAAAACTTAACTTTGTTGCCAGGAGTCATTGACCCCCAGGTGCATTTTCGAGAGCCAGGGTTAGAACATAAGGAAGATTTATTCACAGCTAGTTGTGCCTGTGCTAAAGGTGGGGTGACATCTTTTTTAGAGATGCCCAACACCCGTCCTCTAACTACCACCCAGCAAGCTTTAGACGACAAATTACAACGTGCCTCGAATAAGTGCTTAGTTAATTATGGCTTTTTTATTGGGGCAACGGCAGAAAACCTTCCCGATTTACTGACCGCATCGCCCACACCGGGAATTAAAATTTTCATGGGGTCAATGCACGGTCAGTTGTTGATTGATCAAGAAGCTTTGCTGGAGACAATATTTGCTCAAGGTGAGCGATTGATTGCTGTTCATGCGGAAGACCAAGCCAGAATTCAGCAACGTCGCCAAGAGTTTGCGGGTATTCACGATCCGGCGATTCATTCCCAAATTCAAGATAATCAAGCGGCACTGTTAGCAACCCAGTTGGCATTAAAACTAGCGAAAAAATATCACCGACGGTTACATATCTTACATATGTCAACGGCTGAGGAAACAGAATTGCTGCGTCAAGACAAACCCAGTTGGGTAACGGCAGAGGTGACACCACAACATTTGTTGCTCAATACCAGTGCTTATGAAGAGATTGGGACTTTAGCACAGATGAATCCACCACTGCGATCGCCCCACGATAATGAGGTATTATGGCAAGCCTTGCGGGATGGGGTGATTGATTTTATTGCTACAGATCATGCCCCCCATACCTTAGCGGAAAAAGCCCAAGAATATCCCAACACTCCCTCTGGGATGCCTGGAGTAGAAACATCTTTAGCTGTAATGTTAACGGCGGCGATGGAGGGTAAGTGTACTGTTGCCCAAGTTGTTAACTGGATGTCTAAGGCTGTAGCTGAAGCTTATGGTATTCCCAATAAGGGAGCGATCGCACCTGGTTATGATGCCGATTTAGTGCTGGTAGACTTGAATACATATCGCCCTGTCCGGCGAGAGGAACTAGTAACCAAGTGTGGATGGAGTCCCTTTGAAGGTTGGAATCTTACAGGATGGGCTGTAACAACTATTGTCGGCGGTCAAATTGTCTATGACCAAGGTGAACTGAATACGGAAGTGCGGGGTCAAGCTTTAAGTTTCGTGTAGCAAATATTAGCTAGTCTTTACGTATTAAACCAATTTAGACCATAGTGTAACCAGGTAAAATTCTGACGTTTTAAGTTTTACTTGGTTCAAATCACAGCAGAACTGACAGAAAAGGTAATTCGTTGAGACTAGGTTGAGAGGTTTACTAACTTAATTCTCTACACCCTATCTCAATGAATAATCTCTTGGCTAACGTCTGTATAGGTCAGAAACTATACCCAAAACAAGAAACAAAATACTATCAAGGAGAATTGCAATGTCCTTCAAAATCTTGAGTTTGGATGGTGGTGGTATACGTGGAGTGATTACAGCACGCATTCTTCAAGAAGTTGAGCGACAAATTCAAGAACAGAAGGGTCAATCTTTACATGAATATTTTGACCTGATTGCCGGCACTTCTACCGGGTCAATTTTAACAGCAGGGATTGCTGTAGGAAAAAAGAGTGATGAGCTAGTTAAACTATATAGACAACAGGGTCAGCAGATATTCCCCCTGAATAAAAAAGAACGCTACAAGAAAATCCCCAGTATCATCCAACCAGTGCTAGAGGCGTTGTCACCACCTAAATATTCTCATCAAGGGCTGATTGATGTCTTAACTGATGTATTGGGTTACAAAAGAATCCAGGACATTGCCAAACCGATGATTTTAATCTTGGCTTACGATACTCTTTACCGGAACACAACATTTTTTACTAACTGTCATCCAGATTTGGGGGCAAGATGGTATGACGAATGTTACTTATGGCAGATATGTACTGCATCGGCCTCTGCACCTACATTTTTTCCGGCTTATAAATTAGAGCCGATGAACAAAGAGAAATTTGGCGATTGGGTATTTCCTCACATTGATGGCGGAGTGGGGGCTAATAACCCGGCACTAGCAGCACTTAGTCTAGTCATGAGGCTAAGTCAATCCTCAATTTCACCAGCAATTAAACAAGAATATAATTTAGATGGTGTAGAGTTAAAAGACATTGCCATCCTTTCTATTGGGACAGGTCAGAGTGGCGAACCATTTCGATTTGAGCAAGTCCACAGTTGGCGGGGTATAAACTGGGCGCAGCATCTAATTGATATATTCATGGAGCCGACATCAGAGGTTAGTAGCACCATTTGCCAGCAAATCATGGGCGGATACAACTCTCAACGGTATTTGCGTCTTCAGTTCGACCTAAATGAGAAATTTAAATCTAAACAAGAGGAAACCTACAGAGATACTCGGACTCTCTTAAAACGAGAGGAAAGAACCAACAGGTTTACCCAAACTCCAGTCAGCGAAGAAATGGATGATGCTAGAACCGAGACTGTAGAAAAGTTTATATATGCTGCATCCCAATTTATTGATGAAGGCTGTACTTATTACACCAGAAATCATTGTGGGCCAAAAGTCAAAGATGCGATCGCGGCTTTTATTATGTCCAATTAGTATTTTTACGTAAAAATCTTTAGGCAAAATCTTTATTGACAAATACAAGAGCGTTTATACGAGAAATCGGATAAATACTCTTTTTCTTATATTAAATTATTGTTATTTTCATCTGTCTATACCCAAATATAAGTATCTCTTGTCACAGCAGAGAAGCTAAATCAGGTTATCTCATAAATTAACAATTAGTAACTTTACAGGTAGAGATCCTGAATTGAATTTGGGAATACTTAAGTGCGAAGACAGGTTAGACAGCTAATACAGAAATTAATCATGACTGAATTTCACCCCATTAGCTTTTTTGCGTTCAACTATCCGGATGTTTTAGCAAATAACTGTAGAGAAAAATAGGGTTAAGTAAACGGGCGAATTTCTGTGAAAAATATGTTTTATACATACAAAAATTTTATAAGTGCTTATTTTGTACCTGCTTAAAACCGATTTCTGTTCTCTGATTGCTAACTGTGACTGGTAATGCTGTGGTTGAGAATCTTAGTATTACTTAGTAAAACACGACGAGAAACGATAAATAGACATTCGTTGAAGTCAATTCCAGAGCCAGTTTACAGAGATTTTTAAGAATGGGCTAACAGTAACAACCGTAGTGCAGAAGACGCAGAATTTTTACCAGTATCAACCAGTGAACCGAGGTCTTCTAAAAAACTAAACAACAAAATTATCCACTTAAGGACAAGTTTATGTCAGTTTTCATGTTAGTTTAATTTGCTTAAAAAGCAGGTATTAAAAAAATCTCACTGCTTGCTACATAGCATCGAAAAAAGCATTTCTGAAACAAAGCAAGTTAAATTTTTATCCAACTACTGTCAGAATGACCGCGATCATACGCAATTTAGTTGATCTCAGACAACAACTGAGTAGATGGTAAATACACCAGATGTGCTAGTGAAGAATATTTCAGCGATTTTTGAATAAAGAACAAAATTATGGTAACTAATTTTTTAGATGAGCGTGGTAGTGGTAGATAGAACGAGCCGGGAATTCTCCCTCGACTATCACTAAATATTTTGTCGTGTCTTAATTAAAGTTGATTGGTAATCATGCTGTTAGTGCTGGTAAATCAAAAAAATACCGATGTATTGGAGGGTGAATTGTTGATTTATCCTCATGCACAGTCTTTGATGAGCAACCCTGACATTACTGAAGTATTGGCAGCTTTTTACCAAAATTTAACAAAAGCTTTTCACAAATTAGCAATCAAGTCGTTGATAGTGCAATTGAAGGGTGTAATTTCGGCTTGACGAGTGCCTTCATCCCCATAAGTCAAATGCACCTGGAGATAACTAGTTGGCTTGTAGGGCATTCGTTCTGCCCACTCAATCGCTACAATACCGGGAGTCACCTCAACACCTTCCCAGTAAATTTCTAAGTTTAATCCTGAAACCTCTTGTGGCTCTAAGCGGTACAAATCAAGATGGTAAAGGGGTAAGCGTCCTTCGGAATATTCATTAATCAGGGTGAATGTAGGACTAACAATAGGGTCAGTGATGCCTAAACCTTGTCCAATCCCTTGTACCAATGTAGTTTTACCAGCACCTAAATCACCTTCTAGTAAAATGACGCTACCAGGAATCAGAGTTTGCCCCAGCTTGATACCTAAGTTGAGCGTTGCGTCTGCATCTTTGAGTAAAATTTTCATAATTAGTCAATGGTCAATGGTCATTAGGTATTCTGACTATAGACTTTTGACTGTGGACTATTTCTTATTTTCCATGATGCGCGCCACCGTACCACTTTAATAGGACTTTTGCGAGCTTCTGGGGATTGTGGCGCACGCAGCCGATTTCATCTTCATACAGAATATTCGCTAAAACAATTCTTCGCCCTAGTTGGGATACAGCTTCTCTATCTAAGAAAACAGGGTGAGAATTTTGTTGAGCATAACGGATGAGTGATTTGGCTGAGGGGGATTTTTTGTGGACTAATACCGCATCAAATAGCCGTCTTTGCCCACAAGCAGCATCAATAGACTGAATGTGGTCAGCAACACTATATCCTTGAGTTTCGCCTGGTTGGGTCATGATATTGCAAATATAGATGCGAGGGACTTCAGTTTGAGCGATCGCATCAGCAATTCCCGTGACTAACAAATTAGGAATTAAGCTGGTATAAAGGCTACCAGGGCCAATAATAATGTAGTCAGCTTCTTTGATAGCTTTAATAGCTGCCGGTAAAGCTGGAGGGTTATCAGGAACGCAACCAATCTTGACAATTTTACCCGCAGCTTTGGGAATATTCGACTCGCCCTCGATGCGGCGACCATCAGCTAATTCTGCCCACAGACGAACGTCACTTAAAGTAGCAGGTAAAACTTGTCCTCGCACCGCCAGCACTTTAGAACTAGCAGCCACAGCCCTTTCTAAGTCCCCAGTAATTTCACTCATGGCTGTGAGAAACAAGTTGCCAAAACTATGGCCAGTCAACCCATCACCAGCCCGAAAACGGTATTGAAATAATTCTGTTAATAATTTTTCTTCATCTGCGAGGGCTGCTAGACAATTGCGAATATCTCCTGGTGGTAAAACTCCAAACTCTTGGCGCAGTCTACCAGAAGAACCACCATCATCAGCGACGGTGACAATAGCGGTAATATTAGCACTGTAGGTTTTTAATCCCCTGAGTAAATTAGATAGTCCTGTACCGCCACCAATCACAACTATTTTCGGGCCTCGGTACAATCGGCGATGGGCTAAAAGTACATCAATAAGTTCTTCTTCTCCATCTGGCCTTAGTACCTGAGTAATTGAACCCACAGTGCGAGTTTGCCCCCAAAGCACCAATAACAAACCAAAAAGTATGACTAGAGGGCCGCTGACATAGTTGGGTAAAATATTGGCGATCGCACTCAAAAATCCCTTAAGCAATTCCAATATCAAAAAAATGGGGGTCAGCTTGATCCAAATAGCCAACCCCAAAATTGTCAGCAGTACACCCCCAACACTAATCAGCAACCATCGTTTGATCGACAGTCCAGGAGATAACCATTTAAACCACTGGTTCACCCGATGGGAAGTTCGACTGCGTGATTGTTTTTGCAGCCTGTGGAGGGCTTGTCTGAGAAAACCTATTGACATACCTGATTCGGAACAGTGGTACAAACAATAATTAACAGAAAATGTACACTAACTGGTTTTAACACCAAGTATGAAGTTATGGAACTTTCCCGTTGCATTTACACTAAGGGCAGATCGTCAAAGTTGCCAAATAATTTGGCTTGGTTGCATAAACTTTCATGGAAAAGCGCATTTTAGGATTAGATCCCGGACTAGCAATTTTAGGATTTGGGGCAATTACCTGTACAAAAAGCCCAACTAGTATACAAGATACAACAGTCAGTGTCTTGGATTTCGGGGTAATTAGAACTTCGGCAGGCATAGATACAGGAGAACGCCTGTGTACCTTGTTCGATGATTTACATACCCTGATTGATCATTTGCAGCCAGATTTGGTGGCGATTGAAAAACTGTTCTTCTATCGTATGTCAAGCACTATCCTCGTGGCACAGGCCAGAGGCGTAGTTATGTTAGCCTTGGCGCAGCATCATCTACCCTATGTAGAATTTACCCCTGCTCAAATTAAACAAGCTTTGACTGGCTATGGCAATGCTGATAAATCAGAAGTGCAGGAAGCTGTAGCACGGGAGTTGGATTTAGAAGAGATTCCCAAGCCTGATGATGCGGCGGATGGTCTGGCTGTAGCTTTGACAGCGTCGTATCAATTGTAGGTTGTCAAACGAGAATCATTAATTGAACTAAGAAATAAGTAGGTCGGCGTAAATAATTATTGTTGGAATAAGGGCAGGTACAGAGAGCAGGGGGAAAAAGAGTTTGAGCCTTATCTACTCTTCTTCACACAGTTTGGTTTTATTGCACAGACTTACTTAGTTGAGATGAAGACTGAAGTTCTCACTACGCATTTTTACCAGATTTTTTGTAAATTGAGTACAAATCCAGGTAAAGTATTCTCCCCAGAAAGAGTTGGAGGTAATTTTAATACTTCCACTGCTTGTCCTGGGCGATAAATTTCTACTTCCTGCCTTTTTCTATTGATCAACCAACCTAAACGACACCCATTTGATCTATATTCATCCATTTTGTCTTGAACTTTTTTCAAAGTGTCAGATGGTGACATGATTTCAATGACAAAATCAGGACACAGAGGCAGAAACTTCTCTCTTTGTTCTTTAGTCAAAACCTCCCAACGGGATTTTTCCACCCAAGAAACATCAGGAGAACGGTCAGCACCATTTGGTAAAGTAAATCCAGTAGATGAATCAAAAACTTCGCCAAGTTGATTTTGTTCGTTCCATGATGCTACTTGCAGAATTAAATTAACATTGCTTCTCCCTGTTTCTCCTCCCGTCGGTGGCATTATAATTAACTCTCCCTGGACATTGCGTTCTAATTTTAAATCGGGGTTTTCTGCACACAACTGATAAAACTGCTCTCTTGTCAGTTTAATTACAGAATTGAGATTCAATGTAAGTGCTGTCATAGAAGCATTTTCCGTTTGTATTTGCTGACTGGGAAACCTATATCTATAGGAATCCGATTGATTTATAAAAAAAAATCTTAGTATATGTAGGGTGTGCTAGGCGTAAGCCTTAACGCACCAAAAGCTTTGGGGAAGGTGCGTTACGCTGACGCTAACATACCTTATGTGTATTTCAAAAATCAAAGATGAGTCCTATATCCTCACACGTATTTTCTCTTAATGTTTTTCAAAAATCAAATAAGATTCCTATATTTTATAAATTAGACGCATAAAAAGTGAATTTGCATACATTTAAGATGAGGTGAATCTTCATGATTTTAGATTGTTAGGAAAAATATAAAAACTAATGAAATTATGATAATTTTATTTATTTAATTGTCTATCATGGAAAAATAGAACTCAAAATATCCTGGAGACAATATGCCAAAACGGATCATCACCAAGTTAAATACCTGGTTTAATCGAGCAACAATTGTCACTAATCTTGAAGTTTTTCAAGATATTATTATTATTTCTCTTTGTGTAGGCTTATTTTGCGTTATGTTCATCCGTTTGGGTGATATGTTTTTATCTTTTTTACACCCATTAGATTTACGGGAAGTAACATCTGATATTTTGTTTATTTTAATTTTGGTAGAGTTATTTCGCTTATTAATTGACTATTTACAAACACAGAAAATTTCAGTAGGTGCAGCCGCAGAAATTACCATAGTTTCTGCTTTACGGGAAGTAATTCTGCGGGGTGTGCTGGAGATTCCCCGTGATCAAATTTTTGGCATCTCCTTATTTTTGTTAGTTTTAACAGCAATTCTCATAGCTTTACCCTGGATATCTGGATTTTTTCATCATGTCAGAATTACCAACGCGGAAATATCAGCAGATGATACAGACTTATTGTCGAATACCTCAATTAATGCTGATTAAGTAGGTAGGTTATAAATATGGAAATCCGGTTTGATTTTTGAATTTAGAGAATAGATCGTGGGGAGTGGGGAATTGGGGAGATGGAAAGAAGCCTTTGGGAGTTATCTTGAGTTTTTAAACGCAAGTGCAGGCTAGTACCAACACTAACAAAAATCAAATACTAGTCCTATATGAGTCTTATATCATTTTGTTAGGCTTGATACATAATAATAGATAGGCGATCGCAGGCCAATCAGAAAAGGAATAAACGAATTTCTACAGATAAAATAAATAGGTAAAAAATAACTTGAATGTAGTAATTTTCTGGGAGCGATCGCAGTTACTAAATTAGTACAATTTCTATGATCTTCCAGAAACAATATAGAGTTAATTTACTAATAACATTGGCTAAGTATTTATAGTAATGCTGAGTATAATAATCTTTTCATAATCGGTAACACTGACAGGCATAATAAATTACTATAAATATTTAACAGTCATCACCCATAAAAATGAACCCAGTTTTGATTAATGACACTACATTACGTGATGGTGAGCAAGCAGCTAGTGTTGTTTTTAACTTAGAAGAAAAAATAGCGATCGCCACATTTCTGGATACAATTGGCGTTGATGAAATTGAAGTAGGCATTCCGGCTATGGGTCAGGCGGAACAGAACGCCATAGCAGCAATTTGTGAGTTAGGTTTACAAGCCAAGTTATTGGGTTGGAATCGCGCTGTAATTGCCGATATTCAAGCTTGCATAGCTTGTGGGTTACAACGCGTACATATATCAATTCCCGTCTCTGCAATCCAAATTAACGCCAAATTCCAAGGGCAATGGCAATTAGTGCTACAAAAACTCAAAGATAGTGTGAATTTTGCCCTAGATCAAGGTCTTTTTGTCTCTGTAGGGGGAGAAGACTCTTCCAGAGCCGAAGAAAAGTTCCTTTTAGACGTAGTGCTGTCTGCCCAAGAATGGGGTGCATCACGGTTTCGCTATTGTGACACAGTAGGCATTCTCGAACCTTTTACAACTTACACCAAAATCAAACAACTAGTCACATCTTTGGCTATACCAGTAGAAATGCACACTCACAATGATTTTGGGTTGGCAACAGCCAACGCTTTAGCCGGCATCAAAGCAGGTGCTTTATCAATAAATACTACAGTTAATGGTTTAGGTGAAAGGGCTGGGAATGCAGCTTTAGAAGAAGTTGTGATGGCTCTGAAACACTTGTATCACTATGATTTAAATATTGACACACGACGATTAATCGAAATGTCTCGACTGGTAGCATCTGCATCTGGTTATGATTTACCACCTTGGAAAGCCGTAGTGGGAACAAATAACTTCGCTCATGAATCAGGTATTCATGCTCACGGGGTACTGCAAAACCCCAACACTTACGAGCCATTTGCACCAGAAGAAGTAGGTAATTCTCGACGTTTAGTCATTGGTAAGCATTCTGGTAAACATCTTTTATCTAGCATATTGCAGCAACACGGCATTATTCTCAACCCTAAAGACACCCAATCTCTTTTAGATGCAGTACGAGAAGAATCAGTCCAAAAAAAACGTAGTCTGACTACACAAGAACTCTTGTATTTAGTTCAAACACAACAACAATCACAGGCTAGTTGAAATCAATACTGTTTTGAAAATGGGGTATAGGGAATGGGGTAAAATCTTCTCTAACCCTCTGCTTTTGCTAGTCCCAATTACCCATTTTCCATTCCCTAACTTGAATTAAGTATGACTAACGAAACGAATCTACCTACCCTCACAGCTTTAGAATATATTCCTTACATTGATGAAAATGGTCAATTACCTGAAGATTTACAGGGAAAAATTGGAGTATATGCCATCTTTAATCAGGAAAGAGAACTGCAATTTGTTGGTTACTCTCGTGATGTTTACTTAAGTCTCAGACAGCATTTAGTTCGTCAACCCCAACAATGTTATTGGGTGCAAGTAGAAACAATTGAACGTCCTAGTCGGACAATTTTAGAAAATATTGAGCAGGCTTGGATAGCTGAAAATGGTAGTCTTCCTGTAGGAAATGGGGAACAAAAAGCCGTATGGACGCAGCCTATTGATGTTAAAACAATAATGACACCGGAAGAAGAGGCTAATTATCAAAAACCGACTAATGATGAACTCACGCAAATGAAAATCATTAAAAATGCAGCCAGAAGATTAGAAACAGAAATTCT
This sequence comes from Anabaena sp. UHCC 0399, assembly GCF_034931465.1. Lineage (NCBI taxonomy): Bacteria > Bacillati > Cyanobacteriota > Cyanophyceae > Nostocales > Nostocaceae > Anabaena > Anabaena sp. UHCC 0399. Next base: position 17,655 of record NZ_JAYGGZ010000052.1, read on the forward strand.
AGCAGCTTTAGAATTGCGTGGATTAAAAACACAAATTCGGTTCAATCCTAAGTTAAAAGAAACAGGATTACTGGATTTAAAATAATTCGTAATGGACTAACGTCCCGCTCCGCTAACGTAATTCGTAATTCGTAATTGAATTATTTTAAGATTTAGACCACAACTAATTTAAAAATGCTAATTTTAGAACTTAGCTTGGGAACTATATCATCTTAATTACCAGTTACGAATTATGTTGAAATAAAATAAAATATGACTATACAAATGTTAAACGATCGCTATCAAGTGATTCGCACATTGGGGGCTGGTGGCTTTGGCGAAACCTATCTAGCAGAAGATAGTTATATGCCGTCTAAGCGGCGGTGTGTGGTGAAACAACTTAGACCAATTCAAAATAATCCCCAGATTTATCAGTTAGTTCAAGAACGATTTCAACGAGAAGCGGCAATTTTAGAAGAACTGGGTGGGAAAACTGACCAAATACCGTCCTTATATGCTTATTTCGTTGCGGATGGGCAATTTTATTTAGTGCAGGAGTGGGTTGAAGGGGATACACTCACAGCCAAAGTTCAACAACAAGGGCGATTAAGTGAGAATACAGTCCGGGAAATATTGCTGAATGTCTTACCTATTCTGGATTACGTCCACTCCGAGCAAATTGTCCACCGTGATATTAAGCCCGATAATATCATGGTACGCCATCGAGATGGGAAACCTGTACTAATTGACTTTGGTGCAGTGCGGGAATCAATGGGGACAGTAGTAAATTCACAAGGGTTACCTACCAGTTCGATTGTCATTGGTACACCTGGGTATATGCCCAGCGAACAAGCCGCAGGTAGACCAGTTTATTCTAGTGATTTGTATAGTTTAGGGCTGACCGCGATTTATTCGTTGACGGGGATGCAGCCACAACAATTAGAGACCGACTCGCAAACAGGCGAAATTATTTGGCGTAATTACGCACAGAATATTAGTCCTGTTCTTGCCAGTGTAATTGATCGTGCGATCGCCTACCATCCCCGCGATCGCTTCCCCACAGCAAAATCCATGCTAGAGGCTTTGCAAGGTTTAGCCAACACCATACCACCAACTCAAGCAGTCACCAGACCCTTAGCAGACATCCCCGTTACACAACCATTAGCCACCACACCAACGCCTAACACAATTCCCACTAGTACTCAGCCGCCAACTTCAGGTAATAATCAGAATGCGATTTTGATTGGCGGTTTGATTGCAGGCGGGTTAATAGGTGGTTCTGTGATTATTGGTCAAGTATTAACAAAATCGCCGCAACCCTTAGCCAACCAAAATATTACATCTTCGGTCACACCCCAAGTTATTGCAACTTCTACTCCTGTGACAACACCTGTAGCAGCGTCACCATCCCTAGTCGAGACGTTGCGGGAAATTCGTTCCTCGCGCAAAGCTAACCCCGCTAACTCTCCAGAAAATCCTCAACCTCAACTACCTCCAGATGTCGAAAGACCACCATTAGAACAGTCAGACTTACCAACTACTAACAATTATTTTTGGCTTTCCGAAAGAGCTGTTACTGATGCAGATTTAGCTGGTAAAACTGGCTTTGAGCTAGATATTATGCGAAATACAGTTTTCGCCGTTCACGGTCGCCGTTTTAACAATCCTGGAATCCAGAATTACTTTAACAACCAACCTTGGTATCGTCCTTTATACTCACCAAAAGAATTTCCGGGAAACCTACTCTCAAGATTAGAGCAGAATAATGCAGCTTATATTGCTAGATATCAAGACCGTAATAATTTAAGATATTTTAAGAAATAAGCCCTAGTGCGTATGTAGTTAAAAGTAATCACGTCAACCTGATTATCCCTGATGGGTTTTACTCATCAGCATTTTTAGTGGCAATTTTTAAAACAAAAAATTATTACCCCTGTGTCTAGCAACTTATGGAAACGCTACTAGAGAATCGCTATCGAGTAATTCAAACTTTGGGTAGCGGTGGATTTGGGGAAACATTCTTGGCAGAAGATACCCAAATGCCATCTAGCCGTCGCTGCGTGGTGAAACAGCTTAAACCGATACACAATAACCCGCAAATTTACCAACTAGTACAAGAGCGTTTTCAACGAGAAGCGGCCATTTTAGAAGATTTAGGCAGCTATAATGACCAAATACCTGCCCTATATGCTTATTTTCAATCGGATGGGCAATTTTATGTAATCCAAGAGTGGGTGCAAGGTGATACACTCACAGCTAAATTTCGCCAACAAGGTGTATTTAGTGAAAGCGCAGTTAAAGACATTCTCGTGAATCTATTACCCGTCTTAGAGTACGTCCATTCTAAACGGATCATTCACCGTGATATTAAACCAGACAATATTATTCTGCGCCATCGGGATAGCAAACCTATACTGATTGACTTTGGTGCAGTGCGGGAATCTATGGGAACAGTATTCAATTCACAAGGGTTACCTACCAGTTCGATTGTGATTGGGACACCAGGCTATATGCCCAGTGAACAAGCCGCAGGTAGACCAATGTATTCCAGTGATATATATAGTTTGGGGATGACAGCAATTTATTTGCTGACTGGGAAACAGCCGCATGAATTAGACGCAGACCCCAGGAATGGGGAAATTATTTGGCGTACACACGCCTTGAGTGTCAGTCCTACATTAGCAGGTGTGATCGATCGCGCGATCGCCTACCACCCCAGAGAACGCTTCACTACCGCCAGGGAAATGTTACAAGCCTTGCAATTAGGTGCAGCCGCCTTTCCCCCGACAGTAGGAACACCCCAAAGCATACCTGAAAAAACAATTTCTGTCAGTCCAGCCGTTTCTCCTCAACCTGCAAATCAAAGTAATGGTAAACAAAGAATTTTGGTGGGGAGTTTAATTACTGGTGGTTTGATTGCTGCGGTGGCGATTATTAGTTTCGCCAACAACAATAACCAACAACCGCAAACAGTAGATGTGTCTACGCCTGTACCTACTGAACAACCCACAATTTCAACTCCCATCTCCAGCCTACCTAGTGAAACCCCTACGGCTGAACCGCAGACACCTACACGAACATCAACAACAACATCAACGGAGAAACCTTATTTGGGTTTTCAAATGGTGACACTGACACCAGAAAATCGAGAAAATTTCAGCAGTCGTTTAGGCGTTCCGATTACATTAAATAATGGAGTTTTAGTATTTACAGTCGTTCCGGGATATCCAGCTTCTATTGGGGGATTGCGTGTAGGTGATGTAATTCGCAATATTGATAATCAAATTGTTGCTACAGATGAAGAAGCACTAAAATTAATAGCAAATAGCACAATCGGCAATCCTTTGTCAATTGAAGTAGAACGTAATGGGCAAGTTTTTCAAGTTACAGTAATTCCTGCAACAAGACCATCACCAGAGAAAGTTATCCAAGATTTTTACGGACATATAAATCGACGTGAATATGAAGCTGCCTGGAATTATCTATCAAAAGAAAATCAAAATACTACTGGTTTCAATTCATTTAGAGATTGGTGGCAACAAGTCAAATATGCAGAGATTCAACAACTGACTAGTCAAGAATTAAGTAATGACACAGCAACTATAGATGCTCAAGTTTCTTATTCCACAACATCAGGCAGAAACATATCTCAATCTCTCCGTTTCTTTTTAAAGAGAGAAACATCATCTCCATTATGGCTGATTGATAAAACAGAAAGGCTGTAAGAAGGGTATGGGGTTTGGGGTATCCCCATGAATGAATCTATCCACTGATTTAATTAGCGATCGCATCAACAGTAAAATTAGAAATACAAAATACGCAGTTACATCAATTCGCATAAATTATTAGTATAGTTAACTAGACTAAATGAGTTAAAGTATACCGTAAACACCCTCGTCCTGACTGACACCGACTTATGGAAACGCTGCTAGACAATCGCTATCGAGTAGTTCAAACTTTGGGTAGTGGTGGATTTGGGGAAACATTCTTGGCAGAAGATACCCAAATGCCATCTAGCCGTCGCTGCGTAGTGAAACAGCTTAAACCTATTCACCATAATCCCCAGATTTACCAACTAGTACAAGAGCGTTTTCAACGGGAAGCGGCCATTTTAGAAGACTTGGGGAGTTATACAGATCAAATTCCCACTTTATATGCTTATTTTCAATCGGATGGGCAATTTTATGTGATCCAAGAGTGGGTGCAAGGGGATACACTCACAGCCAAATTTCGTCAACAAGGCATATTCAGCGAAAGCGCGGTTAAAGACATTCTCGTGAATCTATTACCCGTCTTAGAGTACGTCCATTCTAAGCGGATCATTCATCGCGATATTAAACCAGATAATATTATTCTGCGTCATCGGGATGGCAAACCTGTACTGATTGACTTTGGTGCAGTAAGGGAATCTATGGGAACAGTAGTTAATTCCCAAGGTGATCCTACCAGCTCGATTGTGATTGGGACACCAGGCTATATGCCCAGTGAACAAGCCGCAGGTAGACCGATGTATTCCAGTGATATATATAGTTTGGGGATGACAACAATTTATTTGCTGACGGGGAAACAGCCACAGGAATTAGAGACAGATCCCAGGAGTGGGGAAATTATCTGGCGCACACACGCCTTGAGTGTCAGTCCTACATTAGCAGGTGTGATTGATCGCGCGATCGCCTACCACCCCAGAGAACGCTTCGCCACCGCTAGGGAAATGTTAGAAGCCTTGCAATTAGGTGCAGCCACCTTCCCTCCAACTGTTCCTTATCAACAACCACAAACTCCCCCAACCGTTCCTTATCAACAACCACAAATAGCTACAGTTCCACCTGCTGCAACATTATCCAATACTGTCGCCGTCAGTCCAGCATCGTCCCCATCGTCTCAACCTGTAAATCAGAGCAATAGTAATCGGGGAGTTGTACTTGGTAGTTTAATTGCTGGGGGTTTAGTTGGTGCATCTGTCTTAATTGGTTTCGCCTTGACTAGACCAAATCAACCAGTAGCACAGTCAACAACATCTTCTAATGAATCTACAACCAACAGCAACACCAGCCAAAATGTAGAACCGACACCTACCCCTCAAGTACCTGAAACAGCCACAAATCAGCAAACAACTCAAAATACTGCACCACAGGTAAATCCTCCTGTCACCAAAAATTTACCACCTGTTGAACCCACTACATCAGAACCAGAAGAGAATACATCATCTCAAACTCCAGTAGTTGAAAGACCCTCACCAGAACAAGCAATTGAGAATTATTATGCAACTATCAATCAGGGTGAGTATAAAACTGCCTGGAATATGCTATCTCCCAGCTTTCAAAATAGCAAGCTGCACCCCAAAGGCTATCTATCTTACGTGGAGTGGTGGGGAGGACAGGTACAAAGCGTTAATGTTGAGAACGTCAATTTAGTAGAAGCGAATACAGAAACAGCTACAGTTACTACTCGGTTGACATATTTCATGAAAGCTGGTAATCAATCATCTAATCCTGTGCGCTTCTCTCTGTTATGGGATGCAGAGAATAGTAGATGGATTATCAATGGTGCTAGATAGTAATCTGTCAACAAACAAGAGTAATTGCACCATTAATAGTCACAAAAGCTTTGTCAGCGTCAAAAGTTCTGCGTTCTTCATCAAATGCGAGTGTAAGATCCCAGTTAAAACAGAAAATATCACCAACTTGTATATTATTGAAGTCTGTCTTGATAGCTGAACCATATGTAGCAGCATTAGCAAAAGGATCATCTAGATTAACTGGAGTAAGGCTATCGAGACTACCAGGAGTATTCTTCGCCATAGGCCACAAGTATTTCGTATTCTTCATCGCTACAATCGACTGAATAGCAGTTGAGATGGAGGTTTAATTGTGTTTCTAGAACGCAGGTACAGAAGAAGCCGCAGATGGAACATCCAAGACACCATCGCAGGGTATATGTTCATGATGCCTACCATTCTGGTTTTAGGAACTTTCGTATTACTGCCTATTCTCTACGCTGTGTTTCTTTCCCTGCACAAAGTGCAACTTTTAGGCGGTATTGATTATGAGTTTATTGGATTTCGTAATTTCCAGCGACTATTTACAGATACCAGAGTTGGAATTGCGCTGAAAAATACAGCCGAATATGTCGCAATTGTTGTACCCAGCCAAACTATCTTGGCATTGGTTTTAGCCGTAACCTTAAATTCTGGGATTCATGCTCAAAATTGGTGGCGTATTCTCTACTTTTTGCCTACCGTTACATCTTCGGCGGTGCTAACCCTCATCTTTATGTGGATTTATAACACTGATGGATTACTAAATAATTTTCTCGCCTTTATAGGACTACCTACTTACAATTGGTTGGGTGATCCATCAGTTGCTCTTAAAGGCATCATGATTATGAATATTTGGTCAACTGCACCATTTTATATGGTCATATATTTGGCAGCATTACAAGATATTCCTCAAAAAATTTATGAAGCAGCAGAAATTGATGGGGCTAATGGGTGGCAAAAATTTATTTACATTACTATTCCCTTACTGCAACCTGTGACTTTCTTTGTGGTAGCAATAGGCATAATTGGGACTTTTCAATTATTTGATCAGTCTTATATTTTCTCTGGTGGGACTGGTGGGCCAAATAATGCCACTCTGACTGTTGTGCTGCTGATTTATCAAACTGTGTTTCGCTATTTACAGATGGGATATGCTGCTGCGATCGCCTTTTTATTAGCAGTAGTGATCATTGCCGTGACACTGCTACAACGGCGACTGTTTGGAGGAGAAAGAAGGTGAAAAATATCTCTAGCTTTTCCTGGCTCAAGGGACTGTTATATATAGTCCTCGCTATCTATGCAGTTATTACCTTAATTCCCTTTCTGTGGGCTTTGTCAGCATCATTTAAGCCCCTTTCTGAGATTATTGGGGGGGAACTTAATTTTTTTCCCAAAGATTTTACCTTTGACAACTACAAGCAAATATTCTTACAAGAACCTCTATTTTTACGCTGGTTGTTCAACAGTGTATTAATTGCTGTCAGCGTCACGGGGTTAAACTTACTGTTTAATTCTATGGCTGGTTATGCCTTAGCTAGACTACGCTTCACTGGGAGAAATTTCTGGTTCTTCTTGATTTTGGCAGTCCTAGCTGTACCCGCACAAATTACTCTAATTCCCACATTTTTGATATTGAAAGCGATAGGTTGGCTCAATTCTTATCAAGGCATGATTGTGCCTAGTATGGTCAACGCTACTTTTATATTTATGATGCGGCAGTTTTTTGTTAATTTTCCTAAAGAGCTAGAAGAAGCCGGACAACTCGATGGCTTAAACACCTTTGGGATTTTCCGGCATATTATTTTACCTCTAGCCCAACCAGCCTTAGCAGCACAGGCGGTTTTTGTGTTTATGGGTAGTTGGAATAATTTTTTACTACCAGTAGTCATCTTATTCGACCCAGAAATGTTTACTCTCCCCCTAGGTTTAAACACCTTCAAAGGACAGTACATCAGCTATTGGAACTACATCATGGCCGCCTCTATGGTCTTTACCCTACCAGCCTTATGTATTTACGCCTTTTTTAACCGTTACTTCATCCAAAGTGCCACCTTCACAGGTGGTAAGGGATGAATAGGAGTTGAGCAAGTATTCTCTCATCAGCACTCAGCACCGGCTAAACGCCGCGCTACCGCTAACAACACCGGCTAAACGCCGAGCTACCGCTAACAGCACTCCCTGATCCCCCATTCCAGATTTTGGGCAACAAATTGCACTCTGAACATGATATTGGTATTACAGCGACTTAATCTCTATCTGTTAGCTAACACACATTATGGGTTTTGCAAACCTAGCGATTGCAGAGATATCAGTAGACTACAGTGTGACTGTAGCCAAAGGTTTTTCTGTGCTAATCCTAGAGATTGAGTATCACTTTTTTAGCTGTGTTGAGCGTCAAAATCTTTAAGGGGAAACATGTTTAGAAGACTTATTGGCGTTGTTGCCGCTACTATTTTACTGACGTTTCAGTTGGTTATCGGTAGCGCAACAGCAGTGGAACTAGACGAAGCTACCAGAACAGTGAAATTAAATGCTCAGGGTGATAACGTTACACTGAGTTTAAAACAAGTCAAAGAAGGTAAACGGTTATTTCAGTACGCTTGCGCGCAATGTCACGTCGGTGGTGTAACTAAGACCAACCAGAACGTAGGGCTTGAACCAGAAGCATTGGCTTTAGCAACACCTAAGCGTGACAACGTTGAAGGTTTGGTAGATTACATGAAAAATCCCACCACCTACGACGGGGAAGAGGAAATTTCCGAATTACACCCCAGCATCAAGAGCGCAGATATTTTCACAGAAATGCGAAATCTGACCGACGATGACCTGAAAGCGATCGCAGGTCATATCCTTCTACAGCCCAAGATTCTGGGCGACAAATGGGGTGGTGGTAAAATCTACTACTAAATTCAGTGCTGTTAGCGGTAGCGCGGCGTTTAGCCGGTTTTGAGTCACCGAAGTTTGCCCGGTTCGCGTAAGCGTCTCGTAAGAGAGGGAGACCCTCTTTGCAACTTCTCGCTGTTAGCGGTAGCGCGGCGTTTAGCCGGTTTTGAGTTCTGAGTTTTGAGTAATAAGACCAGGAATCTTATTGAGTGATCGTATTTGATTTCTCATCATTATTTCCTAGTTTACCCAAAACTCAGAATCCAGAACTCGGAATTTTTGCTATACATACAAGGCTCAACAGTATTTTGAAAAAATATAAAAATATAGCTCTTAGTTAAGTTTTTACTATTGATTTCTGGCTTTTCTTCAAAAAAAAACTTCTATCTACGACAACTTGTCATATTTGGTCTTGATTTTATTTAAAATGAGATCAGGAAAATGAAAACTCTTTATCTAGGAGAACGCTATGAAATTAATTGCGGCAAGCTGGAGACGCTTTAGTCTGGCTGTATTGACACTTGTTTTAGTTGTGAGCAGTGTCGCCATCTTCACGCCTAGTGCTGCGGCTGAAACATATACAGTTAAACTGGGTACTGATAAAGGAATGTTGGCATTTGAGCCAGCAAAGTTGACAATTAAACCAGGCGATACTATTGAATGGTTAAACAACAAAGTACCTCCCCACAACGTTGTTTTTGATTCTGGCCTCAACCCTGCTAAAAGTGCTGATTTAGCTAAAGCACTGTCTCATAAACAGTTGATGATGAGTCCTGGCCAAAAAGAAACAACTACCTTCGCCGCAGATGCTCCTGCTGGGGAATACACCTTCTACTGCGAACCTCATCGGGGTGCTGGTATGGTCGGTAAAATCATTGTCGAAGGCTAGACCAAATGATTTTCCATGCTCCACAGCTAAATTAGCCAAGAGCAATACTATAAATTAATAGTGGTGACTAGTCATATTCCCCCTTAGTTAGAGGGTAATATGACTAGTCACCACAAATTTTATGAGACGTGATGCGTAAAACCCCATCCCTTTGTGGGTGGGACGGTTGAGCAATCAAAGCGTTGCAATTGCCAAAGCTTGGTTCTGAGGAAAATATTTTGAAAATAGTCTTATTAATTTTATTCGTGGCGATCGCTATACTTAAACTTACATTTACTAATCCAGTTCTAGCAGCAGAAATATCCCCAGGTGCTAAAATTTTTCAGAATAACTGCGCTGCTTGTCATATAGGTGGCGGTAATATTCTAATTTCCCACAAAACCTTGCAAAGAGAAGCACTGTCAAAGTATCTAGACAATTATAATACTGACTCCATACAGGCAATTATTCATCAAGTAGAAAATGGTAAAAATGCTATGCCTGCCTTCAAGAAGAAGTTAAGTGAGCAAGAAATTCTAGCGGTGGCTGCTTACGTCTTCCAAAAAGCCGAGAAAGGTTGGTGAATATTCCCATACTTAGAGAACCTCGGTTTCTCTGCGACACCGAGGTTCTTAAGTTTTATGAATCAATTAGCTAATTTTATGGCTTTGAAGGATTAGAGTTTTGCTTTTGCTGTCTAGCCTCACGCAAATTTTGCAACTTCTGTATCAGGTCTTGACCAGATTCTAGCGAGGATGATAAATCATCTTTGTTTACAGTCTGCTCAGAAGGTGCTTTTATGACTGCATTCGATGCAGGTTGATTTTTGTTGATTTGTAGTTGTGGTAAAGGCTCTGATTTAGCTTCGGGTTTAGGTGTAGGTTGACTATTATTGACACCCGGATTATTACCTGAATTGGGAATAACTACAGCCGGAGCTTTTTCTTGACTCGTTTCATCTGTAACACTGCTGCCATGTTGAAAACGCAAGCTAAATGGATAACGGCTGATTTGCTGATCAGCTTTAGGCTTGTTTCGATTAAAATATTGCCTTGCTTTCAGTTCTAGTTCAGGAGAAACTGACCTGTCTTGAAACTTGATATCTAACACTTTACCTTCGGGGTCTACCACTAAGACACCTAATAGTGTACTGTCAAGACCTGGTTTCTCTGTAGGGATAATGCTCCGAATAACTGCTTTTTCCTGCGAGTTGGGGTATTGCTGCTGAAGTGCTTTTCTCAAATTTTCGTATGAGTTTACCTGAGCAATTTCACCAATTTCAGCTTGCTTTGAAGGCAAATTATTCAGATTGGGGGTATTTCCTTGCTCTGATTTGGGTATGCTTGGATTGGCAAGGGCTAAATTATCTCCTACTTTGGGAGTCTCAGTAATGGGAGTGAGTTTAGCTGCATTACCACCAAGTTGTGTATTGGCTTGATTGTTATTGGGTGTAGTAATAGCAGGTGGCGTAACAGGTTGAGTCGCAGGCAAATCGTTTGGTAGTGTCGCTGCACTCAATTCTGGCAATTTGTCTACAGATAGAGGTTTTGAGGCTTCTGGAACTATCTCCTTGTTATCAAAACTAGGAGGTGTGACACGAGCGAATTTATTATTAGCCGGATTGAAGGTAGAATTATCAAATTGGAAATTTCTCTTGGGAGATACCCGCAAAGCCTGACGTTGTGGAAAAGAGGGTGTGCGATAATAATTTTCAGGAATTGTCGCAAGCGGTGGCATTGATAGCGGTGTATTGACAGGTGGTGGCAAAGGAGCTAAGACTGTTGTCTGGGTATCCAGATTAGGTGGATTGCTCAGTTGCGGTTGTTGAGGAAATTGATTTTGTAGTAAAGGCACTTGTGGTTGTAGTGCAACTGAGTTCATCTCTGGTGTCTGTGGTAGCCGACTTTGGTCAGCTTGGCTGAGTTCTAAGACTCCAACTGTTTTTTGTGTAGATGATTCTTTCGGTTGGTTAGAATCTACAGGCATCAATGGCACAATCAATGCAATAGCACCGTGAATGCCGACAGAGGCTATTGCTGCTATCCCAGTTGGTTGGCTGAGAAATTCTGGTATATTTTTTATCAGGGAGACGTAAGACATAGCTGTTAATCGTTCACTCGGCTCGGTTGCAGTTGACTAGCAAAGAAATTTTATCTTGATTGTAATAAATGCGTCCCTTGGAAAAATCATAGCTGTCCATGTTGACGCGCAAAACACGATCATGGAAACTTTTTCCACTCTTTAATTTTTTAAGCTATCACGCGTTTTCTTGGTTGCACTGGCTGATGAGCTGGTTAATGAGATGCTCACTCAGAAATTTCCATTGTTATGCGTTGCACCATCCCGCACCATTTCAGCTTAAGCATAGGGTAGTTACTAGTCAGGGCGATCGCATCAGTCTAAGAGCATAAGTCTATTTGCTCAAAACCAAAGATTAGTCACTAGTTGCACTTCTGAAAGAAAACTCAAGCTGTGGTGATGAATATCGGCAAGCCGAGATATATTACCATAGCTACCACATCAGGAAATGTTGCCTGTTTTGCTATTTCTTCTGAAAAAGACAGGTGACGGTAGCATAGGGCTTTTAGCACAGAGGCACAGAGGCACAGAGAGAAATTGATTTTTAGTTATTATTTTTAATAAATCTTAGTTAGAATTGTAATAAAAATATATCATTAATCCAATAATTAGGAGGGGTGAGCTATGCAAAGCACCCAGTTTGATAGGATTTTGCGGCGAATCGCCACGATATTATCGGTCGTAATTCTTTCTCTATGCCTGATTTATGTCTCTACTGGCATTTTGTTGTCTTTTTATTACGAACCGACAGCCGGCGGGGCTTATAACTCTTTGAGAATGATTGATACAGAGGTTTCCTATGGTTGGCTGTTCCATAGAGCGCATGATATTGCAGGTAATGCGATGATTGCGATCGCTCTGGTGCAGATTGTCATCATGTTTTTAGGACGGCAATTTCGCCGGAGTTGGCTATTTGCTTGGGTAAGTGGGATTTTATTTACCTTGAGTGCGATCGCGCTAGATTGGACAGCCATGATCCTCGATTGGACTCAAGAAGGTTACTGGCGGTTTAACATTGAGCTAGGCAAGATCCAAGCTATTCCTGTGATTGGTTCACAACTGCGAGATATTCTTACAGGTGGTGGAGCAATTAGCAGCATTACGGTTGAACATTTATACACCCTGCACAGCTACATAATTTCTCTAGGGGCAATTATTTTAGCTGTGGTGCATTTGGCAGCTTTATTGTGGCAAGAACAGCAAATGTATGCAGAACAAGCCGAGGAGAAAATTCAACTTGCAGGTGCATCACTAGCAGAAAGTTGAGCCAATTTTGTTAAAGGTAGTTCTTCCAACTCCGGTAACTTTTCTAGAACTAGAGGCGTAGACTGACTAGCACCAGATAAGCGTTTTAACAGGTTCGGTCTGGGGTCATGCAATAGGTAGATAATGCGATCGCCTACTTCCCACTCTTGGTTGGCTGGCGTAATCTGGAGACGTGCTGCTCTTTCTACCAACAACGGGACTAAAACTCCAGTCCGAATTTTTTCTTGGATACGTTCCTTTTGGGTAGCAAATTCTGCTTTATTGAGTGTAGTTGTCCCTAATTTTACCCGTCCATTACTGAGATACTCATTCCAAGTTTTAATTGCCAAATCCGAGACAAAAGCTTGGTGAACTTTATTATTAGCGGAATTATTAGCTTGGGGGTCACGGGGAAAAACAGCTAAAACCCTTGGAGGATTAAATTCCTCGGCGGCTCGTTGCGCCAAAACAAAATTCACCTCACCATTATTAGTCATCGCTAAGAAAGTCCCCATCGAAGCTAGTCCTGCTTCTTCCAACACCTCAGCATCCAGCGCACTGCTAGCAATTACTCTGATATTTTGAGCTTCAGCTTGAGCTAAAAATTCTGGTTCAGTATCGATGAGTACAACATTTTCCCCCCGTTCTTGAAAGAAACGGGCAATTAATAGACTTAAGGGATTACAACCGACAATTACCGCACCTTTAGCGTCTTGAGAGGTGATTTGTAGGCATCTAGCAACCCAGCCAGCCGTCAATCCTTGACAAACCACTGTCATGATAATTGTCAGGAAGACCAAAGCTTTAATTGCATCACCACCATTAATTCCATGTTTGGTCAACAAAATCGCAAACAAGGAAGCGACTGAGGCGGAAACAATACCTCTAGGCGCAACCCAGCTTAAAAATAATTTCTGTCGCCAATTTAAGTCACTGTTCCCAGTACACAACAGGATATTAATGGGGCGAACGACAAACATCAACACCAAAACAGTAAATAAACTGCCCCAACCTAAAGCAAACACACTGGCAATAGATAAATCAGCCGCTAGCAGAATAAAGAGTACAGAAACACTTAAAATGGTTAGTTGACCTTTAAAGCTGCGCAAGAGGCGTTCCTCTGGTACAGAGGAGTTAGCAAATACTGCCCCAGCAACTACTGTAGTCATTACCCCTGATTCGGTGCGAATCATCTGCGCTAGGGTAAACAAACCCCATAGCACCGCCAAAACGACGAGGTTTTTCAACTCAAATGACAAAAAATTGGCGCGTTTGAAAATCAAGCTCATCACATAACCGCCTACAGCACCGATCGCCGCACCAACACCAAGGCGCATGACTAACCCGACGATGGCATTGATAGGATCACCGTCACCATTAACGATGGTGTCCAGCACCACAAAGGCGAGAATTGCACCAACTGGATCGATTAATACACCTTCCCCTTCGAGCAGTGTTGCTACTTGTCGATCTACATTGATTTGTTTGAGTAAGGGGCCAACCACTGTTGGCCCTGTCACCACGACAATAGAAGCGTAAAGAAAAGCTATATTCCAAGGAAACTCACCCAACCAATGAGCCGCCATGCTCCCACCAATCAACGTTACCAGTGTCCCCAAGGTGACAAGCAGTTGTAGGCTTAAAGAAACTCTACCCAACTCTCGCAAATCTAGGTTTAGTCCACCTTCAAATAGAATAATTGCCGTTGCTAAGGCCACAATTACTTCCAGTCCTGTGCCGAGTAACTGGGGATGTAATAGCCCAATTCCATCAGAACCGAGGAAAATACCCACGAATAATAATAGGACGATGCTGGGTACACGAAAATATGCCGCCAATACTTGCGCGCTAATACCTGCAACGACAGTGATCACCATCTGGAGGGTGACTTCAAAAGATGCTTCCATGCTATGGATTTTGAGCGATGTATTGCAAAATCTTTTGTAAAGAATAATGAAGATTCCCTTTACAGGGTACAACATTAGACCATTTATTTTTTGTGAACTTCAGAGTTTTTTTCATACGTAGTTTTTCACAATACTCTATTTCTCGCTATATTGGCGAGTGAGTATGGCAAGTTGCCAACAATCAGCATAACTTTCTGAGTATTAAACACTAAAAAAAATACACCTGTTGATAGATGTGAATAATTTGCCTTTTGGAAGATGTTCACTGTGTACTTTGGGATAAGTGTCTAACAGGGTAGGCTAAATTGCTGAAAAAGGAAGGACTAAAGTCCTTACGACGAACTTAAAAATTTTTTTTGCCAAATCTATTGACATCATCGGGAAAATCCGTTAATTTATAAAAGGTCTGAGGTTGATGCCCCCATCGTCTAGAGGCCTAGGACACCTCCCTTTCACGGAGGTAACGGGGATTCGAATTCCCCTGGGGGTACTGATTAAATTAAAAGAGATTGAAAAGTCTCACCTATATTTAAGAATTAGTTCCTACAGATAGATTTCTGTAGGAACTTAATCTTTATAGTTACTTTTGATTTGCTAGGTAATTGACTCGCTGGTAAATCGCTAGCAAATTGGATTTGAGATCATTGCTGAGGCGACGTTCAATAATTGTGATCGGCATAGTCAATTTTGGCCAAATTTCAATGCTGTAGCAGAGATTAGTGCCGATTAGTTGATCAAGGACATAAGGCTCTAAACACCAATAACCAGAAAAGCCTTTAAAATCTCCCTCTACCATTTGGAAGTTGATTTCTCTGGGGAAAGATTCTTCCAAGTCTAGAACTACACGGGCGCAAAAGTTTAAATTGAGTAAACGCTGAGAGCCGATTTGTTCGAGTCGAATCCCACCATCAGGATGCTCTAAGAGACTGCTTTTGGCTAGGTTGGGAATGAAATCAGTCAAAGCTTCATAATCTGTTAATACCTTCCAGACTCGTTCTACTGGATGGGGAATTTGAACTTTAGCCGTAATTTGTCGTTGTCGCTCGGCGACTTTGGCGATTTGGACTTCTACTGGGGGTAAGTTAGCTGTATCCGCAACCAAACCCAAGTCAGGATCAAGATGGGGATCGAGTTCAAAGTCCTCTGTGCTTGTTTGTTGGTTAGTCACTTTCAGAATATGGTGTGTTCTCGTCAGAAAATTGGGGCAGAGTCAGGGTGAAACAGATTTCACTGAGTTGAGAATCAGGTATGGGCGTACTCTCAACTGCGATCGCTCCATTTAAATGCTGCACTAAGGATTTCACTAAAGCGAGTCCTAAGCCAGTACCGGGTGTCCAACGACCGCCTCTACCGCGACGAAACCTATCAAAGATATAGGTTGCCTCTTCTTGGGAGATGCCACGTCCTGTGTTAGTCACTTTGATCATAACTTGATCTACTAACTGATTAACTTGGTGACTGGCGTGCAGGTGAATAATCGTATCCCGCTCTGAGTATGTATACGCATTATTTAATAACTCATGCAGAATTCTGTCAAAACTCTCCAGTTCGGTTTGAAGTTTTAACGGTTGCTCTGGTATATCTAAATTTATACTTAAGCCTTTCTCTACCAGTTTTGCAGTCAAAGAAGTGCTGAGTTCTTGGATTTTCGTGTTGACATGAATATTTTCATAGCGTGGTGGTTCTTGCTGCGTCTCTAGTTTTTGCAGAGTGAGCAAGTCATTAATTAAGTTGATTTCTTTAGAACATTCTTTTTCGAGAATTTCTAAGTATCTGTCTTGGCGTTCGGCTGTAATCCCTGGTAGACGCAAGTTCTTGATAGACAACATCATATTCGTCAGAGGGTAACGCAGGCGATCGCTGATGTTGCTCATAAATTCATCTTTGAGCCGACTCAACTCCCGCAATTGGTCTACATATTGCCGTGTTCTTTCATGCAGTTTGGCCTGTAGTTCCAGGCTGGTTTGCAGTTTGGCGGTGCGCTCATCGACTAAAGTCTGGACTTGTCGTAGTGTTTTTGACTGAATAATGGCATTGCTGACTTGAGCGCAGACCATTTCCACCAAGTTTAATTCTGCTAGTTGCCATTCACGAGCTACTGCTTGCTGTAGCACTAAAAAGCCTAAAATTCTACCTTGATTTTCTAACGGCATTAACAGCACAGCTGGCAATTCTGTAATCGCAAATAATGGGGCAACGGTTGTAGTATCTTGTAAATCCGTGTAGTCATTGATGATCAATGGCTTGCCCCCCTCCAGAAAAGCTCGCTGACACAAAGCACAATCTGCTAGAGCAAAAGATTGATTTAAAGACTCAGTTTGACTGGGATTGTCCCTACACCATTCACCAACAATGTCGGCTTTAGCTTGGGGAATTTGTTTTTTAGTGCGAGTTCTAAATAATGGATCTGTATATTTGAGGAGGATTAATAAACCCCGGTCTGCTTGTAAAGATTCAGCAGTCGATGCTATGGCGAGTTGGAGCATTTGATTTAACTCCAAGTTACTGCGACTAAGTATAGTTAATTGCTTGATCAGGCTTTGATGCTGATTGCTTTTTTGTAGATATTGCTGCTGGGTAGAAATTAACTGTATTTGGGTGACTTGGGAAAAAGCGATCGCACAGGATGAGGCGATCGTGTTGAGAATTTGTTTTTCTGAATTCCCCCAATCATAGGATTGGAACTGTATCAGATTTATTACACCATTATTTTTGCCGCCAAAGCGGGTAGGAATTGCTAACACCGCTTTGATAGGTAATGGTAACTGTTGACACCCAATTGCTAAACTATTACGAATTGTGGCAATATCCTCAATCGTGAAGGGTTCATTAGCACATTGCAGCACTAACTGTTCAACAGAGAATAGTTCATCTGGCTGGGGCATTCCTAGATATTCATCCGAACACCAACTAGCGGTTGTTGCTTCGGTTGAGTCCTCACTCGTCACCGTAACTAAGCAGCAACAATCTACATTGGTGGACATTCCTATCCATTTGGCAATTTCTGGCAGCATCAATGCTGTCGATGGACGGCTAGCAATGATGTGATTAATCTTTTGTGCCAACTTGTGGGCTGTTTCTTCCTGATGCTGCATCAGTTTGACTGGGTATGGTTTGAGTCTCTCTGGGTCATCGGGGCGTTGTAGTGACACTAGTAAATGCTTTTTCATTCCTGATTTGTTCTTGAATAATGACCCCATTGTGCTTGCACCCAAATTTTTGGCATATTATTCACCGTTATTTGTGTGGCTATACCGGATGGATGGCAAATCTTCCTTCAAGATTTTCTATCATTCTGTTATAGCCCCTTTATTTTGCAGATGAGCAAATTATCAGTATATTAAGAAAATTTATACATGATCATTGAAAGACTCAAAACTTTCGAGAACACTTAATCTAACTTATGTTTAAGTAGATGGTCTAGTATTCATCAATAACTTTTGCCTTAAGATATCTTGTTGGGAACTATACATAAACCGTGATATCTCTAGATTTCAAACCAGAACTTCATATGTATTCACCGCATTACTACTGTTGCGAAGCAAATTTTTAAGTAAGATAGCTTGTAAAAAAGCTTACCTGGGAATTTAGCACCCCACAATTGTGGGGTGAAGTGAAGGAATAGGCCGTTAAAAGAGGGGAAAGGGTTTTTTGTTGTGTCCAATTTTTAAAACTTCCCCTACTCAAAAAGGCTGATTCCCTATTCCCTGTCTATTCAAATTAAGTAGGAAAATTAAAGCAGATTACTAAGTAGAACAGGGTAAATAATTAAAGGTTTGTAGTAAGAACTTTAGTTCTCTCTGCGTTCTCTCCGTTCCCTGCGGGACGCTCCGCGAACAAAAAAGGACTAAAGTCCTTACTACGAACTCAATCCTAGTTTTTTTACATTACTTAACATAGTTTGGTTTTTTCAAGTCGTTCTACTTATAGTGTTTAAACTTATAGTGTTTAACTTAATTAAATTAAAATTATTTATTTGTCAAGTAATAAACATAGAAATTTTCTAATAAAAAAGTGATGAATACAACCTAGTAGCTTATCAAGCAGCAACTAAGCTGTATTCACCTGCATAGCAGACTATCCGGCTAGACTCTCGACAGTGAGAGGAACCATATCGCCGTTTTTGGTTAGTCCTAATAACATGGGTTGTTGGGGTTGAATGAGTTGACCTGTGAGTACACAACGTTCTTCTTGTTGAGCTGTGGCGGCTATACTAGCGCGAATATCGGCTCTTGAAAATCGCGGTTTCCACTCGCCAGATTTTTGCTGTACATAATTCCAGAGAATATTGCGGATGAGAGCTTGATACCCCTGATTGCCTGCGATTTCTTTGAGTTTCTCTTTAAGTTCTCGCTCCAAGCGAATGCTAGTAACTTCCATATCGGTAGTTGGGGTGCGAGTAATTGTGTGCATGAATTTTTCTCCTTTAAAGTATGGACAGGATAGTAATACAAGTGTAGTATGTTTAAAGAAATGTTCAATAGGTGAAATTTTCTGTGAAAGCCATTTACCCCATCTCTACTTTCTGGAGCGCAACTAACTATCGCATTAGTTGGGAATCAGCTGCTGTGGGCGTGGAGTATTTATTTATGGGCGATGGTAGCCACAAGCATGAGCAAATCACAGAGGAAAATCATGATTTTAGATATTTCAGCATGGATGGGCTGAATGCCAAACCACAACTAGATGTAACAAGCGGGAGGTACAGACGGAGAAATGCTGTACCAAGGTAAGACCAAACAAAATGATGGTCAAATTTTTACCCCCGCCTCACCTAAATCAGAAGCGGGGGTTTTTTATTAAGGAGTGAAGCTGTGGCGACATCTTCGATAAGCTACGCTAACGCGATGCCAAGATTAGAGCAATTCGTGGTGGTTTTTTCGCAAAACTACTTACCACTGTGCCGGGTTAATATTAAGCGGGCTATTGTGCTGTTAATTACCAATAAAGCCGAACCTTTGCTTGGTTCTACAGAAGGTGGGTGGCGAGTTCACTCACCCAGCTTGATAGTTGATGTCCCAAAATATATTCGCCTAAAAATTGCTGCGATTGAACGGACATGGAAAGTTCCCCCTGTGAATCGGCGGGAGGTTATGCGTAGAGACCATCACAGCTGCCAATATTGCGGTAGCAATAAGCGTTTAACACTAGACCATGTGATTCCCCGTTCTAGGGGTGGTTCTCACACTTGGGATAATGTGGTTGCAGCTTGTGAAAGGTGTAACTCTCGAAAAGGCGACCGCACTCCGGTTGAGGTGGGTATGCAGTTGCGGACTAAACCAAAACCACCAATTCACCCGGCTGTAGCCTTTGGATTTAGTGAAACTTGGCGAGAAAGTGCCACAGAATTTTGGATAGATGTGCAAGCAAACCTGGAATAGCAGGAGAGCATAAGGAATGCTGAAATTAACTTACACCGAAAGCAGTTTTTATTTGGAATATCTTGCCTTATCGCTAGAAGAATGGGTACAAAAACGAGTAATTTTAGCACTACGGGTTGGTCAAGCTTTATGCGTTGAACCCAGCACTGCTTCCTTTTTGCTACCTGCGGATTTGCCAGGAATTGAAGCACTCAAGGCTGAATCCAGATTTGCTGACAGTGAAATTATTGATGTGTCAACTGGTGATGCTGAGTATGTGGAAATTACCCTGCGGGGTTCTTGGTTATCAGATGGTTCTGAAGATGCAGACGGTGTGTTTGTGACCGTAATCAGCGATTCGCCTAATGGCGACAGCTTTGCTTCACGCACAGAACTATTTGTACAGAAACTCTGGCAGGCAGCGCAAGCCTGCGCCTCTGTGATGAGTGAATGAGGGGATTGGGGACAAATCAAGTCAAAAGTCAAAATTAATTAAATAACTCCTGGGGAATGGGAAATGGGGATTAGGGATAATTTTTTCTAATGCCCAATTCCTTTTTTATTGCCAATAAATATATTTTTTTTGTTGCTCTGAAAGATGGTTATAATATTTGACTAAAAACTCATTAGTTAAAGGCGAAGTATTATAGTATAAATATTTTTTTCTATGAGAAGTGTAATCAAAGAAAATGGCAAATCTATCTGAATTGCTTGGTGGCTTACCGCGATGAAAAATACTGCCAGTGGCTGCAAAAATTACTGTACCAGCAGCCCCTACACATGATTGATATTGTTTTGGAGATATCACCTTTTGCATTGTTTTATCTGTAAGATAGCCAGATGTGTAATTTAAAGATTTAGCCACTTCTGTTGTTAAAGGTTGAGGCAGGTACTGAAATGGCCCGGTCTCTTCATCCACATTATTGATATAAAGTATTATTTTTATAACTTGTCGGTCTTCTGTATCTATATGCCAAAGTCTTGATCCTGTTTCTAACTGATTAGCAATATCCCTACGAAAATATGCACCATGATAGGCTACTGGTAAACCAAGATAATTTTCAATAATATTTAACAATCTTTGTTCTAATCCCCACAAGAATATTTCTGGATACTCAATCATTTGTTCAGCATTAGCATGAACCACAAATCCATTTTTTTGTACAGCAATATTAGATTTAATATTGGGTAATAATTTTTGTGCTAATTGGAGAATTTGGAGATTAGATGAAATACCTAATTCATCTAAAGATGTAATTGCTATTCCTTGAGTTTTTATTGCTTTTACTATATTTAAATCATGGCTTGAAAGAATCGGTAAATAGGGAAGATGTTCTTTTATATCTGTTTGATAAGCAAGATCAGCATGATATCTTATTAAAGGAAATCTTATGAAATTTCTTAATAGTTTATTTTGGATTCTGGGGAATAATCTCAACATTAAATTTTGTTCCTACACTAATTAATTTTAAATTACTTGCATCTGAAAATTTTTAACAATAAGTTAGAGAAATATAATTTTGTATAAATTGGCAATGTCTCCCACCGACGGTCGGTCATCAGCTATACTGGGCGGAACACCATCGCGCAACAAGACGCAATGATATTTTGGTAATCATGAAGCCTTATAAAAATACTGTCATTGGGAGAGACTAAATATCTGACTTTAGTTATAGATTTAGAGTGAAATTGCACATCTGGCAGATATTATTGAACAAGTTTGTAGTCAGAGATTATTTATAAAATAAACCTTAAATTGTAGGTTGCTTTAAAGCAACGAGTAATGCAACGCAGAATGGTATTGTGTGATGGCTAATTTCTACTGTCTCTAACGCTCAAATCCTCCCGCTTTATTGCCGTTGTGTTACGGCAATAAAGCGGGAGGAATCTTCACACCGCTTTTTGCCTCATCTACTTAATATTTACATCTCTATTAACTGCGCTTGAGTGCTAAAGTTAGGCCATCGCCTATTGGCACAAGAGAAATTGTGACTCGTTCATCATCATGTAACTTTTGATTGAAGTTACGGATAGCTTGCGTACTAGGGTTTTGGATTTGCGGATCGGCAACTCTTCCAGACCATAAAACGTTGTCAATGGCGATCAATCCACCAGGACGGATTAATTGCAAAGCCCGTTCGTAATAATTGAGGTAATTTTCTTTATCTGCGTCAATAAAAGCAAAATCAAAAGTTGCTGCTTGTCCTTCTGCTAATAGGGTATCTAAAGTTTCTACTGCTGGTGCTAATCGCAAGTCAATTTTATCCGCAACTCCTGCTGCTTGCCAATAACGCTTGGCAATGGCTGTAAATTCCTCACTGAGATCACAAGCAATTAACTGACCATCACTAGGTAACGATAAGGCGACAGAAAGGGAACTATAGCCAGTAAATACGCCTATTTCTAAGGTTTTTTTTGCGCTCATTAACTGCACTAGCAGGCTCATAAATTGTCCCTGTTCTGGAGAAATCTGCATGACAGAGTGGGGATGATTAGCTGTTTCTTGGCGTAATTTTTGGAGAATTTCCGGTTCTCGCACAGAATTAGCCAGTAGGTAGGTGTAAAGTTCTTGATTAAGACCAATAGTTTGTGATGACATAATATATGAGGGAGTTTTAGGTATCTCCCGCTATACTATCGCTGAAACTATATAAGAATTAACATGGTGCGGTTCGTTGTAACGGTGGTTTTGCTGATGCTATTAGTGGGTTGTGGCAATATTGGATTGTTACCAACTAGTGAGTTAGTGCAGAAAGCGATCGCACTCCAGCTAGAACAAACCCAAGAGCAACTCAATCAGCAGTTGGATCTTAAGTTCCAAAGGTTTGAAATTAAACACCTGAAAATTCGCCAGGAACAACCTTTGACGATTGAAAATTTACCGGCTTTCCGAGTGTTGGGAAACTACGACTTAATTTTTCAGCTACCCAAGAGACAGTTGACAAAACTGCAACAACCGTTTGAAATTTACTTACAGATTCAACAAGAAGGTAAAACTTGGCGATTGCTGTCACCAAGTAAGAGTAGTCAAGACACCCAAACAGTTTGGCGTAGCTATCTCATCCCGTAGATAATGTATGCAGCTAGAAAAAGCATCACAAAGTTTTCCGTAGAAATGCCATAGTCTAGCCATGATTGAGGTGATAGTTTTACCAAGATCAGGGCTATATATGTATTTCAATTTTTTTATTAGTTCGATTGTCGGGATTGTGGCTGTAGTGCTGCTAGGTTTTGGCGTGCTGCAATGGTTTCATGTCCCAGCCGGTAATTTCCTCGACTGGGTAATTGGGGGTGCAAGTTTTTGGTGGTTGTTGGTGATTGTCACTGTCCCTTGGAATATCCATTTTCAAGCCAAGCAAGTTTTAGCGGAAGCCGCACAGTCAATTGAAAAAGAAATACCTGTAGACGAAAGACAAGTTAAGTATGTCAAAATTTTAGCCAAGCGATCGCTCTGGGCTGCTTTAGCTTTACACTTAGTTTCAACTATTGGTCTTTATACCCTCGCCGCCACGGGTATTAGTGCTGTAGGTTATATCAGTTCTGGTGCGGCTTTGTTATTAACTATCTTGCGTCCAGCTATCCGCGCTTATGAATATTTATACGCCAGGCTGACGATGATTAGCCAAGAGTGGAAATATCCCCGTGAAGATATTGTCGAACTCCGCAATCGCTTCTACGAATTTGAGCAAAAAGTCCAAGTTTTAGAAGACCAACTCAACCCAGAACAACCTTATTCCTTACCAGCTACTCAACAACGTTTTGCTGATGAAACCCGCAAAGACTTAGCTAGAATAGCTGCTAACTTAGAGGAATTACGTGCTACCAATCAAACCGAACATGAAAAATTAGCTAAGGAAGCACGCAATGCGATCGCGCAACTTTCCACCGATGGGCAATTTTTGGATCATGTCCGCGAAATCATTCGATTTTTTAAGACAGCTTAACTAATACTGCTGATAGCGGGTTAAATCTACCACACCTATTTCTTTACGTCTTGTACCTAAAGGTAGAAAATAAAGGTTAACCTAAACTTAACTTGGGCTACTTGCTCTCGCTAGAAGTCCAAGAATAACCCGCCAATTTATTTGCAGTGCAACTGAGGTCAAATGACGCAATCTTGCAATCAAGCCAAAGAGTGGGAAGAACGTCGTGATACAGCCAATGGCTACTATAAGCAGGGAAAATTTCCAGAATATCTCGATTTAGTCAAGGAAAATTTACATTTAGCCAGAGCCATTTCCGATCGAGCCAGAGAAGGGCATACATTAAATGACATTGGTTTAGCTTATCTGGGTTGTTGTCAGATGCAACAAGCATTAGATGCTTTTAAGCAGGCTTTAGCTGTTGCGGTTGAGCTTGGTAACTTGCAAGCAGAAGCAACAGCACTCAGTAATGTAGGCTCTACTTATAGTCGGATAGGAAAACTTTCCCAGGCGTTGGAGTATCTAGAGAAAGCCGCACAAATTTTTCGAGAAGTGCAAGACACCCTTGGGGAAGTTTCTACTCTCAATGATGTAGCACTGATTTATATCAGATTAGGTGAACCCAAACGGGCTTTATTACTACAAAATCAAATTTTAGCAATGCGTCGATTACTGGGAGACTTTTCTGGTGAAGCGACAACCCTCAATGGCATTGGATTTGCTTACAGTATTTTAGGCGATCATGAAAAAGCTCTAGAATTTCTACAAGCAGCACTACCAATTCAAAAGGCTACGAAAAATGCTGTTGGTGAAGCGATTACCTTAAACAATATTGCTTCTATTTATATAGATATAGGACAACCCAAACAAGCATTATTGCTTTATCATCAAGTGCTTTTATCACGTCGTACTATGGGCGATCGCTCTGGCGAGGCGAATACCCTCAACAACATCGGTTATATCTACAACCACCTAGATATTCACCGCAAAGCCCTAAAATTCTACAGGCAAGCTGTGGAGATTTATCAACAACAGGGTGATTCTGTCGGTGAAATTGCTACTTTGCTCAACATGGGTAGCCTGTACGCCAAAACAAAACGTAAAAGTTTAGCGCGAGTTTGTTATCAAAATGCCCAGCAATTAGCAGAGCAAATCGCAGATGCGACTATCCAAGACAAGGTAAAGCAGTTTATAGATGCGCTATGAATGGTGAGTGCTGAGTGCTGAGTAGTGAGTAGTGAGTAGTGAGTAGTGAGTAGTGAGTGCTTAGTAGTAAGTCATTAGTTATTATCCTTCACTCCTTTACTCGCTCACTGCCCAATTTCTAAACTCTATTAGCATTCAGAAATCCAGCTGAATCATATAGGCGTTTGAGCATGGCGGTAATTTTTGTACCGTACTCTAAATCTGCTGACCAGCGTCCTGAGAGTTGTTCAATGAGTGGGGCTACGCCACGTGTAACAAAACGAAATCGAGGATCGACAACCTCATTCACTAGAGGTTCTAGGCTGGCGTAGGCTTTGAGATGTTGAATGTGCGCCCTGACTCCAATTCTGGCACTAGGAAAAGAGGCGGCTTCAGCACCACCACCAATAGATCCTAAACCCGCAAAGTTATTTTGCTCAGGTCTTAAGTCTCCGCCAAAGCGCAGAAATCCTGTTTCTAGGCACATCTGACAGAAGGCAATGTCATAATTAACTCCTTCTGAAGCTCCTTCTTCTCGATAGAGTTTTGGTATGTCAGGAAACTTATTGAGGGCATTTTCATTGTTGTTTCTTAAGAAGAGTTGCATCTCAACTTCTGAAGTGTTGCCATTCGCCATAATTCTGTCAAATTGACCAGGGCAAATCACCAAATTTGAGCGCAAAGTGACAGTACGAGTAGTTGCATCCCAACCAACAGCAATATTAAAATCGCGCAATTCTACAGCTTTGAGATACACCACTTTGCGATAGGTAATCCGATTGACATTGGGTGATTTTGACAAGTCAATTCGCAGCCGATCTACTAAATCAATGGGAATATAAGCATTACCATTGACTAAAACTCCTTGCTCTGCGTAGGTTTGCCCGTTAATGTTGATGTTGATTGGGGGATAATTGGGATCTGGGGGAGTGCCTGGGGTGGGGTCAATAACACGACTCCAAGATGCTAAACCATCGGCAATGCCCAAAGCGAAATCTCGGCGGCGATTTTGCAGCAAAGCCCGATCCTCTGGATTGCTGATAAACCCTACTTGTAGCAATAAAGAGGCGATCGCAATTTGCCGACAAAAGGCTAAACTCCCTAAACCACTCTCGGTATCTGGTTTTACACCTCGGTTTGGCAGTTGAGGAACACGGCGCAACAGTCCCACTAGCAGTAGTTCGCCGTTATTCTTGCGCTCATTATTACTGGCAATGTGAAAAACACTAGCCCCCCTTACAACCGGACTACTAGCAGCATCAGCATGGATTTCTAGAGCCACATCACCACGACGACCGCGAGAATTAATCCAGGCAATAGTACCCGCAGCACTGAGATCATCAGGAACAGATAACACTTCAAAACTCCGCGATCGCAGTTCTGTTACAATCAAATCGCGCAGCAAAATCATTTCCTTCGCTTCTGTAGTCCCGCCAGCGATCGAACCTGGATCTATCCCTCCCGCTTCTTGGCCTCCGTGGGCTGCTGAAATAAAGATACGCCCCATTTACCGTAATTCCTCTGAATAAAATTAAGACTAGCAATTCTATACAATATTCTTCATTTGGCAACAACAATATAATATCTATCAGATGTGATTAATCATTGATATTTTGCTATTTCTCCCAAGTTGGGGAAGAACGAGGGGAGCAGAGGGGCAGAGAAGAAAAATTCATGACTATTCACTAATGATTAATGACCATTAACTAATATGCAAATTCCGCGCTTACACCCAGACACAATTGAAGAAATTAAACATCGTGCTGATATTGTGGATGTTGTATCAGAATATGTGGTATTACGCAAACGTGGTAAGGATTTCGTCGGTTTATGTCCTTTCCATGATGAGAAAAGTCCTAGTTTTACTGTCAGCCAAACTAAGCAAATGTATTATTGCTTTGGCTGTCAAGCTGGGGGTAATGCAATTAAATTTTTGATGGATTTGGGTAAGCACTCCTTTTCTGAGGTGGTGTTAGATTTAGCACGGCGTTACCAAGTGCCTGTCAAAACCCTCGAACCAGAACAACGCCAAGAGTTACAGCGTCAGATATCTTTGCGGGAACAGTTGTATGAGGTTCTGGCTTCAGCCGCACAGTTTTATCAACACGCCTTGCGTCAATCTCAAGGACAATCGGCACTCAAGTATTTACGCAGCGATCGCCTTTTCAATGAAGCTACAATCCAGCAGTTTGGCTTGGGTTATGCCCCTCCCGGTTGGGAAACTCTGCACCGCTATTTGGTAGAAGATAAGCACTATCCGGTGCAGTTGGTGGAAAAGGCAGGTTTGATTAAACCCCGGAAGGAAGGCGGCGGGTATTATGATGTATTTCGCGATCGCCTGATGATTCCGATTCGTGATGTGCAAGGACGAGTGATTGCCTTTGGTGGTAGAACTTTGAGTGACGAGCAACCAAAGTATTTAAATTCCCCAGAAACAGAATTATTTAATAAGGGGAGAACTTTATTCGCCTTAGATCAAGCCAAAGCTGGGATTTCCCAACTTGATCAAGCGGTGGTAGTGGAGGGATATTTTGATGCGATCGCTCTCCACGCTGCGGGTATTAATAATGCTGTTGCCTCCCTCGGTACAGCATTGAGTTTGGAACAAGTCAGGCTGATGTTGCGCTACACTGACTCGAAACAATTGGTACTCAATTTTGATGCTGATAAAGCAGGAACAAATGCGGCAGAACGAGCTATTGGGGAAATAGCTGATTTAGCTTACAAGGGTGAAGTTCAGCTGAAAATTCTCAATATTCCCGATGGCAAAGATGCTGATGAGTATTTACGTTCCCATAACCCTGAAGATTATGAACAATTATTAGTCAATGCGCCTCTGTGGATAGATTGGCAGATTCAGCAAATTATTCAAGACCGTAACTTAAAACAGGCTACAGATTTTCAACAAGTTACACAACAAATTGTTAAATTACTGCAAAATATCAACAATCTTGATACACGCGACTATTACATAGATCACTGTGCTGAAATACTTTCTTTAGGAGATGATAGGCTTAAACCTCTAAGAGTCGAAAATCTTTTAACTCAAATCACTCCATCTATAGCTAAATATTCTCAGCCTGTAGCTATCAAAAGAACGGGTAATGGGGGCAAACTTTCTCTAGTACCCAGTCCCCAATCCCTAATTCCCAAAGACCGCAGCCTTCTAGAACAAGCAGAAGCCTTGTTACTAGGAATTTACTTACATTGTGCTGAACAGCGTCAAGCTATTGTTGCAGCTTTAGAAGAGCGAGATTTAGAATTTAGCCTTTCTCACCATCGATTTTTGTGGCAAAAGATTTTAGAGTTAATGGAGGAACAGGTAGATTTAATCTCTAGTTTGCAAGACAGATATTTAGAATTATCTGAAGATATAGCAATCATCTCTCATCTGTTTCATCTCAATGAGAAAGGGAAGAAAGAGATCATGCGTACTCCTCAAGTTGTGCAAGCTGCGATCGCTTGTATGGAACGAGTGCTAAGAGAAAAGCGTTATCGCCACTTTTTGGAACTGTGGGAAACAACAGATCCAGAAGCTGAACCAGAAAAATGGCAGTCTTATTATCAAGCTTTTTATACCGAAAAATTGAAGCTGCAAGAATTAGACCGTCAACGACAGTTTTCTATTACAGAATTGTTGTAATCAATTGATTATTTTTGCTGCTGTGATTGCTGGCTTTGAGCTACTTGTCTAACTTGTTCAATATCTAAGCCTAGTTGCTCTGCTATTTGCTCTACTGTTGCACCTAAACTGAGCATAAAGGGTACAGTCTCAAGTTTACCTTCTTGTTTGCCTTCTTGTTTGCCTTCTTGATAAACTTTAGTTTGTTTTAAATCGCTTAAACCTAACATTTGCTCAATCTCCTTTCTACTAACTTTAGGAAATTTATAGATAATTATCGTCTCTATTAATTGTATAATGTCTCGTTGGGTAATTTCATCTTTTATTTGTTGTCGAGCAAGGACTATTAACTCCCTGGCTTTCATCCCCGCAGTGGTTTCTGGTTCAATGACTAACTTGACTGTCTCTATACCAATCGACTGTTCATCTGTTGAGTCTAACTCATCAAGATAGACACGTTTTACTCGTTGCGATGTCAGTAATTCAATATATCTTTCTGTTTCTCCTATATCAATACTTTTACTAGGATAAACAATTACTCCTTGCCAATTATTGAGCAATTCGGTTTTATCCAGATACAGAAAAATTTCTGTAAAGAACCGTGAATATATTTTTTTGTCTGGTTGGAATTGAACTTCAACAAAATAAATAGGTAATGTATTGTTGTTGGGGAGAAATACCCCATCAATACGAAATGCTAGTTGCTTGACTTCAACTGACGAAAATTGATAGATATTTGCTATTGTTGGAGACTGGTCGATAAGTTCAAAGAAAATACCGGGGAAACTTTGGAACAATCGGTAAAATATGCTGTCTGTTTTCACGAAAGTTTTACGAATATATTTTTTGCATATAGGTTGCATATTTCCAGGTTTAGGTACACTCTGTCAAGAGTGATAATTTTAAGTAATCTGGGGTATTTTTGAGCAAAATATGTAGATTTAGGTTTATTTTAAACCCACTAAAAGACGTGATAAATTGCGCCTATATATGAAAGTTTTGGGCTTATCTGAAATGTATTGTGCTATTATACGTCACTACAAAGCATGGTAAATCGCTACAAAAATATAAACTGGATCAAACAATCTAAGCTATTCAAATTTGCTCTGAGAAATTTTACAACTGGCATATCTTAATACAGAATTATGGCAATACTTTAAATATACTGTTGTAGGGTTTGATCTTATTTAAGAAATATCAATTGGTAAGTATATATCTTAAGTAAGAATTACTTAAACACTAAGTAGAAAATCTATTACTATTACTTGCAATAACATTACATATGAATAAACCACACGATCAGTCCTACAAGAAAACTGCTCTGATTACTGGTGCAGCTAGCGGCATTGGTTACGAACTAGCACGTATTTTTGCCCATGATAATTACAACCTTGTACTAGTAGATAGAAATCAGTTAAAACTCACAGAAATTGCTACTGAATTTCAAGAAAAATTTAATATTTCTCTCAAAATTATTAGTAAAGATTTATCTCGTTCAACCTCTCCTGAAGAAATTTTTACAGAGTTGCAGCAGGAGAGCATTAATGTTGATGTACTCGTCAATAATGTGGGATTTGGCACTTATGGATTGTTTAATGAAACAAGCCTTAATGATGAACTGGAAATGCTCCAGGTGAATTTAGTATGTCTTACCCATTTAACTAAATTATTTTTGAAAAGTATGGTCAAGCAAGGTGAGGGTAAAATATTAAATGTCGCGTCATCTGCTGCTTTTCAACCAGGCCCTTTAATGGCAGTTTATTTTGCGACTAAAGCCTATGTTTTATCTTTCTCCGAAGCACTTGCTAATGAATTAGAAGGTACAGGTGTGAGTGTGACAGTTATGTGTCCAGGAACAACGGAATCAGCTTTTCATGAAAGAACCGGAATGGCAGACTCGAAGCTGATCAAGAAAAAAAATATGATGGATGCTCAAACAGTAGCAGAGATTGGTTATCGTGGTTTAATGAAGGGTAAAACTATTGTTATTCCTGGGCTAGAAAATAAAATACTAGCCAAACTGGTAAGATTCATACCCAGAAAGATAGTAACTAAAATAGTCAGAAAAATGCAGGAAAATAATTAGATTTATTGTTTTTTCTCAGCAATAATTCCTTAAATGCAACTGCCATTTATTGAAAATCAAGGGATGAGAATTGATGCCTGGATACTATTTTTATAGCTAGTTGATAAGTTCAAGTGAGAAATAGGGAATTATTGTACAACTGAATCAGTTGTTGTATTCGTATCTGATATATTTCCAGTTTTATGTATAAACTGTCGATAGTTCACCTATTAGCTATTTCCCAATTAAACTTATCGAAACCTATAGGACACTAATCAATTAAACTGGCTGCTCTCTTCGAGAATAAAGGTAATCACAATATATTGCCCAAATAGCACCAAATAAACCGCTTAAAGAACCTGCGATCGCAGATGTAAAACCCCATCCCACAGGGCCAGTCCAGTTAGTAATTTCTTTTAAAATTCCTGTAGTTGCTTTGCTCACTACATAAGCTGTTCCCGTAGCACCAAATGTCACTAAACCCAATTCTGCCAAGATTTCTATCAGTCCCTTACTTGATAAGTCTTCTTCAAAGTAAATCTTCCAAATAGCAGTGTACATAAGGATATCGGAAGTAGTTAATATTAACTGTTTGGGAATTTCTCCACCTGGTGTAGGTGTAACTGAAGCCGTACCACTACCAATGGCGTAAGTGGTAATTGCTAACACAGTTTCCAATCTCTTTTTACCTAAATTATCCACAGTTTTATCTCCAATAATACTCTACATTTAGTTATTCTAACTAGACTATAAGTAGTTGGCATGAACTACCTACACCAGAACATATAACAATAGGTATTGAGGTATCTACATTGATATTGTTGGAAGTAGTATTTTTAATCCAAATCCTCATGAAAAAAAATTCACAACTAAAGATGAAACATGAATATACCCTGCTACCTTTTTTAAGCTAGTCCGGAGTGAATTGATACATCTATGTTTTTTGATATAACAACAATGACAATCTATAAAAAGTATAAATAAAGTCCGCTTTGGCGGACTAACTACAAGGGCTAATTGCTACCTTTGTAATTAACAATTATGTCAGATAGCGTTTTGATTATCTCCTAGATAATTCATTTAATCAAGGCTAAAACATCAAAGTTTTAGACATAATAGTTGATATAAAAAAAGTCCGCTTGCGCGGACTACGGACATTGGATAAGGTTAGGTTATTACCAAGATGGCCTGCTATATTGCTAGAGGCTGATTTCATTCTTGATTAATATGTTGAATAAAGCAAGTGCTGAAGATTGATTCCTTAGACATAAAAACCTGAAATATGTCTGGAAATAATTATTTAAAAATTACTTTAACCCTGGGTATATTTTTCTGTATTTAGATTAATTCCATATATTTCTAAGCTTACCACCTAACGAACAAAGTAGTTTAGATCACCTGATTATTGAGACATAAATAAGAGAATTATGTCTAGATAATTTTCATCATTTCTGGAGTAATTGGATAAAAATTAAATGGTGGTTCACGAGGACAGCCCTGGAAAAATTCCGGGGTTTTATTTATGTAGCGATTTCCAATCATATTTGAGATTGCGTAAACCCAATCTATTGGAGAAACTGGGTTTATGCAGTCTCACAATTTTTATAAATTAAGTTATAAATGCTATTTTTTTATTAAAAAATAGATGCTTAATCCACACCATCTAAATCTGCTTCAATCTGGGGGTAGATTTTTTAATAATTCAAGTGTTTCCTCACACCAATCTATCCAATTTTGTTCATATCTCATACCTGCTTTTAAAACTAAATTTCTTAGTTTATCTTCCTTAATTAATACTTTTGATGGAGGACATTTTTCTTGCTCCATTTGTCGATATGTCGATAATTTGTCTATATGAACTCTCCGATGACGTTCTACATCTTCTATCAGCACACCAACTGGTACTAAACTACCAGCAAAAATCTTCACTAATATATCTTCTCTAATGACATCAGGTTCACTGGGTTTGTGCATCCATTCCACTAAATGCTGCTTCCCCTGTTCTGTGATTGAGTAAATTTTCTTGTCTAGGCGACCTTCACGGGGAATAATTTCGGACACAACCAAGCCTGTGGACTCCAGTTTCCCTAGTTCTCTGTAAATTTGTTGCTGGGAAGCTTGCCAAAAATAACCTACATATTCACTAAAAACCTTAGACAGATCATAACCACTGTGAGGAGCATCAATTAAACAGGTCAGAATTGCTTGCGATAAACCCATAGGGAATTACTTGACAGATATTTTCTTAAGTGTACACTAGAAAATGTATACAACAAGTTGAATAAAGCTCATTTAGTAATAAATGTTGTATACAGTAAATTTAATTGCTCCAACTCCGGCGGTGACTTTATGCAAAACCTTCATCCAGATAGAGTTAGGAATTTTAAGTATCCCAATAGAACTCTGATTGTGGGTGCTGTGGCTTTAGCTGTGGCTAGTGGTGCGAGTTCATGGTATTTTTTGTCCAGTGCGGGAAATTCTGGGGAAAAAGCTACTTCCGTTGTCAGTCGTCCTGTAATGAAAGCAGTGACAGCTTTAGGTCGGATAGAACCCCAAGGGGAAGTGATACAAGTATCGGTTTCGCAGACAGCTGGTAGTAATCGCGTAGCAGAACTTTTGGTGAAACAGGGCGATCGCATTCAGAAAGGTCAAATCATTGCTATTCTAGATAATCGGGATATTCGGCTGGCGGCTTTAAATAGAGCCAAACAACAGGTTAAAGTTGCCCAATCACAATTAGCACAGGTAAAAGCTGGGGCAAAACAGGGAGAACTTGCTGCTCAACAAGCCACAATATCTGAATTAGAAGCCAAACTGCGTCAAGAAGTAGTTGCTAGAGTCGCGACCGTCAAACGCTTAGAAGCCGAAGTTAGAAATGCTGAAATAGAATATCAGCGTTACCAATATCTGCAAAAAACAGGTGCTGTTTCTGCTTCTATGAGAGATAGCAAAAAATTAACCCTAGAAACAGCACAAGAGCGTTTACAGGAGGCTGTGGCTAACCGGACTCAAACATCAGAAACCCTCAAAGAAAGACTCAAACAAGCAAAAGCCACTTTAGAAAAGATTGCAGAGGTGCGTCCCACTGATGTGCAAGCCGCACAAGCAGAAGTAGAAAATGCCAAAGCCGCCGTACAAGAAGCTCAAGCTAACTTAGATTTAGCTTATGTTAAATCGCCTAAAGTCGGTCAAATCCTCAAAATTCAGACTTGGGGTGGGGAAGTAGTCAGCGACAAAGGGATTGTAGAAATCGGACAGACTAATCAAATGTATGTCGTTGCAGAAGTTTATGAAGTTGACATCAATCGCGTCAAAATCGGACAAAGTGCAACTATCACCCAACTTAACTTCCCAGGAAAACTAGAAGGGACAGTAGATGACATTGGCTTACTGATAGCCAAAAAAGACGTACTCAGCACCGACCCCGCAGCCGATATTGATTCACGAGTAGTAGAAGTTAAAATCCGCCTCACCCCAGAGTCGAGTCAAAAGGTAGAGGGTTTAACAAATTCTAAAGTTAGAGTTGCGATGACTGGGGAGTAGGGAGTAACTAATTATGTTTAAACGCAAAATTCCTTTAGG
>NZ_JAYGGZ010000053.1:0-50645 GCF_034931465.1 Anabaena sp. UHCC 0399
GCTCTGGTAGCAAAGTTCCAAGCAGTACCGTTAGCACGAGTTCCTTTAGAATAGGCGATCGCTCCATAGTTATCTCTTCTTTGGGCGGCGGCTGGTTGGATATTATTAAAACCTAGGATTGGATATGCAATAACAGTTAATAATGCGATGTTTGTCCCAATTTTTTCTAAACTGCGTAATGACATGATTCCTACCACCTAATTTTTTCTGTAAGGCTAACATTATATTTAACATGAGCATCTGCGATGATTACTGAATTTTACAGATATTTTATTTATAAAGGCTAAATTTTTATTCATAACATTAAAACACTTCTAGCTAGTAATCGGCTTGGATTTTTAAACTTACTTATGTAGGGATTAGTAAGAAAGCTTTTTCGAGTTGTACAGTTTTTTTTACACAATAAAATGAAAGTTTAATATTATACGCCAAATTATTTTTAAGCTATGCAGTATTTACAAATATTTGTAAATGAATCAATGAAGCTGAAACTTGAAGTAACTTAAAAAAATTAATCAGTTGTTAGATAATGACAATTATTGACTTGCTTGCTTAACCTCAAAATTAGGAAGTCATACTTGTAACCGATGCCAACAGGACAAAAAACTGGTCAAATAGAGGTATCGTTGCCAACAGGGAGTAATGACAGACCGCGTTTTAATTCTGGGAGGAAGGGGGCGCATTGGTAGCAGTGTTGCCCAGGATATAGCTACCCACACCCAAGCAAAAATTACGATCACGGGGCGTTCCCCAGAGATGAGTAAGGGGGTTGATTTTCCTTTGCTGGTGTTGGACTTGACGGAGGTTGACAAGTTACGGGAGGCGATCGCAAATTCAGATATAGTTATCCATTGTGCGGGGCCGTTTCATTACCGTGATGCTAACGTTCTCAAACTCTGCATTGAACAAGGCGTTAACTATTTAGATGTTAGTGACCACCGTTCTTTTACCAGCAAGGCTTTAAATTATCACGAACAAGCTGTAGCTGCTGGGGTGACAGCTATTGTTAATACTGGTATTTTCCCCGGCATTTCTAATAGCATGGTACGCCAAGGTATCGAGCAATTACATGAGCCAAAAAAAGTACATTTAAGTTATTTAGTTGCTGGTTCTGGCGGTGCTGGTATTACCGTTATGCGAACCACATTTTTAGGATTGCAACATCCTTTTCAGGCTTGGATAGATGGACAATGGCAATTAATTAAGCCATATAGTGAGAGAGAAATTATCAATTTTCCCTCTCCTTATCAACGCAGTGGTGTTTACTGGTTTGATATGCCAGAAACTTTCACAATTCCCCATGCTTTTCCGAATATAAACACCGTGATTACGAAGTTTGGTTCAGTCCCAGATTTTTATAATCATCTGACGTGGATTGCCGCTCATATTTTTCCTAAGTGGTGGATGCAGCGTCACAGCACAATTGAGTTTTTATCTCACGTCAGTCATTTGATGACAGATGTCACCAATATTTTTAGTGGTATTGGCGTAGCAGTGCGATCGGAAGTTACGGGAAAAATAAATGGTAAGGATGCCGTTTATTGCTCTAATTTAGTCTATGAAAATACCGCAGTTGCGGCTGGTTGCGGCACAGGTAGTATTGCCCAATTATTATTGGCAGGTAAACTCAAAAAACCAGGAGTTTGGCCAGTAGAAGCCGCACTACCAACAGATTTGTTTCAGCAAGCTATGGAAAGTCGTCACATTAACATTGAGCATCAACTAATCAGTTAACGCTGAAAAATTCAGGAATATTCAGTCAGATTTTTTACCATTACTCACAATCTGAGCCAGCATATATCCTGTTAAGTCGAGTAACTGATCCAGCAAAAAGCCAATGACACCTATATAAATTATTGCCTCCAATATATAATTGATGTTGACAGATTTATATCCATTCCAAGCCAGAGAACCCAGTCCTTTTTGATCTATTAGCATTTCTACAGCAATTACTGTAAACCATGCTACCCAAACCCCAACTTTCAGAGCATGAAATATATGAAATATAGCTACTCGAAAGTTATTATCTTGTCTGCGAAAATGTCGCATACCGATGGCTGTGTTGATTAAAATTGTCCAGAAGGTAGCGACAAAAATTACTACCGCAACTGCTGATTCTTTCTCTGGAAATATAACCAACATGATAGGTAGCCAAGCTACAGGGGGGATGCTATGGGGTATCTGAACTATTCGTCTAAATATTTCATAAATTGCGCCATTGACTCCGATTAAATATCCAAAAAAACTACCTACAACAGCAGCAGGAATGTAACCAACAAATAATCTTTGTAGACTATATAACAAATCTAAAAATATACTTCTATCCATGCCTCAGTTCTAATCTGGAACGACAAAAAACACTGCGGCAATCACAAAAATCAAAAGCTAATAAAAAGCAAGCCTGTCACTCTGGTTAATTTAACTTTATCAGAAAATTGAATTTTGATATAAAAACTAAATAAATATTTCAATATTTGTATTAAGTAGGTAGGTGGTAAAATTTTTAGGTATGCCATTGCGAACGTAGCGCAGCTGTCGCCTTAGCGATACGCAAGGGTTTTGAATAATTTACCTAAGTTAAGCTCGTTAATTGGTTCTGTTGAACGGTTAACTGGTTTAAGTATTGCCAGCAATGGCTAGTTGATTTTAAGGTGTGTCGATGAAAGAGAAAGCCTAAAAAGTGATTTTTAGAATCACCGCACTTTTAGGGCGGTGAGAACGTCAAAGAGTTCCTGAAACTTAAACTCCATGCTGCTTAAACCATGCCAGGAGGCGTTGCCAGCCATCTTTCGCTTCTTTCTGCCTGTAGGAAGGACGATAATCGGCAAAAAAGGCGTGGGGTGCATCGGGGTAAACGATGATTTCGGATTTGCATCTGCTGGACTTCAACTCATCGCGCATTTGTTCCACCGTCTTCAGAGGAATGCCTGTATCCTGACCTCCATAAAGTCCGAGAACGGGAACTTTCAAATTAGAGGCAATATCGACAGGATGCTTCGGTGTTAATTCCGTAGAATTACCAACTAATCTGCCATACCATGCTACACCTGCCTTAACCTTGGGATTATATGCTGAGTACAACCAAGTCATGCGACCACCCCAACAAAAGCCTGTAATCCCCAATCTATCAGCATTACCTTTAGCAGACTTGATAGCCCAATCTACGGTGGCATCCAGGTCAGATAACACCTGAGCATCTGGTACTTTAGCTACCACCTGACGAATTTCATCGATATTGCTTAACTTGGAGACATCGCCCTGACGAGCAAATAATTCTGGTGCGATCGCTAAATAACCTAACTTAGCAAAGCGACGGCAGACATCCTGAATATGTTCATGTACGCCGAAAATTTCCTGAATCACCAGCACAATCGGAAAATTTCCACCAGTGGCAGGTAACGCTCTGTAAGCTGGAATTTCACCATCTTGAACAGGAATTTTCACTGTACCTGCAACTAACTCTTTGGCATCAGTAGTAATGACTTGGGCAGAAATGGGTTGTACAGCCAAAGCAAAACCAGTTGCTAAGGTAGCAGTAGCAATAAATTTGCGCCGGGTGATCTCTTTCATCGTCTTTTCCTTAAATTATTTAGGTTTAGTCTTATTTGTAAATGAAGGAGCAAATTTCGGAAATGTCCTTCATTCTTAAGTTTTGGACTATACAGATTATTTTCCTAAATTGCGCTTCATCTGTTCTAATTCATCTTCAGTTTCCCAGCGACGAAACTTTTCTTCTAAGTCATCCAATCCACTGCTAGAGGTGCTAGCTGTATTCCACCAACCGTTAGTTTCTATGCGCTGTTGAGTCTGGGCTTTAGCGCGTGTTGTTTGTGCTTCTGCTGCTTTGGTTTGTACTTCCTGTCGCCGCACTTGAATTTTATGCAACAGTTCTTGAGATTGGGCGATACGTTCTTTCAGCCCTTGCATTTGTCCCCAAAGCTGATTTCCTTCACGCAATAGAGTTGCTTCTCTCTCTTGTGCCGCCGCCGCTAAATCTTGTCTACCTGAATCTTTAGCTTTCTGCACACGGATATGCCAACGCTGAATCTCTTGTGCAGTGGAGAGAATATCTTCTTGCGATCGCTTCTCTTGCAATTGTAAATCTGCAATCAATTTCAATGTATCTTCCTCTTGCTGTCGCAGCTGTTCTAACAACGCCTCTAATTCCAGATGCGGATTATTACGCAAGAATTCCTCTAAACGGTTTTCCAGAAACCGACTAAAATCATCAAATAAGCCCACTATTAGAACTCCAGATTTAGGTGTGTAACTATTTCATTGTAGTAATTCTTATCCTATTACAACAGCAAATTGTAATTTAGCAAAATTGCCATCAGTTTTTAACCCTAGATCCTTAGCTCATAATTACGAATTACGAACTAAAAATTACGAATTATTCAAAGTGGTGTCACCCAATAGCTAATCCCATTTTCTACTTGCTTTCTTAACCCGAAATTTAGTAAATCTTGCTCATTTAAACCTAAATAAGTCCAGTGTGGTACATCTTTAGCGACGGTTTGAAACCAACCATTTTGATTGAGAATTTGTCTTTGTTTTAGATGAGATACCCGCAAATCAATTGCTAATCCCCAAAGATGTTGTGATGTTCCTGGTGGTGCAACAACACCGAGAATTGCTGTTTCTCTTCCTTCTTTCACTTGATTCAAAGTATTTTGGTTAGCATATTTATTCCAAAATCTGAAATTAGTAGCAAAACTGCGAGTACAATCACCAGAACCATAGCCTGATTTTAAGGGAATATTTTCTAAAGAACGCGCCTGATTTAATGCTGCGGTGGCTGATGCTTGTAAGTAACAGTCATTTGTACCATTAACTTTAACCATTGTTAAACTATTTTGAAATGTCTGTGTTTCTTCCTCATTATTTAGCAGAACTGTTGATGGTAATGTAACTAATTTATCTCTATTTATAAACGCAGTACCATATGCTTTGAGCAAAATATATTCATAACTACCAGGCTGGGGAATGGTAGCTAAATTATTGGCGATCGCAGCCAAAAATTTTTCTTTATCTGACTGCCCAATATCGGGACTGATCGTTGGTATTCTAGGTGCTGTGGCAAGAGCATCACAGTCTTTTTCATCTACCATTAAACATTCATTTATCCATTGAGCATTTGCATCTACTTGGTGATGATTTACTGCATTGCTGGCAACTAAGCTAAAAATCATCAAGATAGTAATAACAGTAAACTTGATTTTTTTTAATATTCTTCTCATTGGTTATCATTAAATGTATAAGCAATCAATTGAAGTTCTTACAATTATTAATTTATCTTTCCAATATTTTAATTAATCAAAAATCCTCCAAAAACTTGTTCAGAAATAACTTTTTACCACTACTTCAAAAGACAGTAACATCCATAAAATCACGGAATCAGCTAAAATTGTAAATAAACCCCACTCGACTAAGTAAGAAGGTATCAAGAAAAAGCTCTAAAAACCAGAGCAAAGCAGTGTTTCCTGCTGACGACTTCTCACCATAGCTGTTATCCTTCATTTTAAATTTTAAATTCTGAATTGCTTATGACCATGCACAATTCCGTTACCAAAAACGCTTTCGGGCAAGATGCCTTTGATGTCATCGTTGTCGGTGCAGGTCACTCCGGTTGCGAAGCAGCCCTTGCTACTGCCCG
This sequence comes from Anabaena sp. UHCC 0399, assembly GCF_034931465.1. Taxonomy (NCBI): domain Bacteria; kingdom Bacillati; phylum Cyanobacteriota; class Cyanophyceae; order Nostocales; family Nostocaceae; genus Anabaena; species Anabaena sp. UHCC 0399. The sequence goes on from NZ_JAYGGZ010000053.1 coordinate 5,657, forward strand.
CCTCGGTTGTCGTACCCTGCTTTTGACATTAAATTTAGATAAAATCGCTTGGCAACCCTGCAATCCGGCTGTGGGTGGCCCTGCCAAATCCCAATTAACCCATGAAATAGATGCTTTAGGTGGGGAAATTGGCAAAATGGCAGACCGTACCTACCTACAAAAACGCATCCTCAACTCTTCACGGGGGCCGGCGGTATGGGCATTACGCGCCCAAACTGACAAGCGGGAATATGCGGCTGTGATGAAAAATATTGTGGAAAACCAAGAGAACTTGAGCATTCGGGAAGGGATGGTCACAGACTTGGTTTTGGGTGCTAACAATGAAGTTATTGGGGTAGAAACTTACTTTGGCGTGACTTTTGAGTGTAAAGCCGTAATTTTAACTACGGGTACATTTCTCGGTGGCAAGATTTGGGTGGGGAACAAGTCAATGGCGGCTGGACGCGCCGGAGAATTTGCGGCAGAGGGACTAACCCAAACCCTAAATCGTTTGGGATTTGAAACCGGGAGACTCAAGACTGGTACACCTGCACGAGTAGACAGGCGATCGGTGGACTATACCAAAATGGAACACCAGCCAGGAGATGAGGAAGTTCGGTGGTTTAGTTTTGACCCCGACGTGTGGGTAGAACGGGAACAAATGCCTTGCTATATGACCCGCACCACAGCTGAAACCCATCGGTTAATTAGGGAAAACTTGCACCTATCGCCAGTTTACGGCGGTTGGGTGGAAGCCAAAGGGCCGCGTTACTGCCCCAGTATTGAAGATAAGATTGTCCGCTTTGCCGATAAGGAAAGCCACCAAATCTTTATTGAACCGGAAGGACGAGATATTCCCGAACTATACATCCAAGGGTTTTCCACAGGGTTGCCCGAAAATTTGCAACTGCAAATGTTACGGAGTCTCCCCGGATTAGAAAACTGCGTAATGTTACGTCCAGCCTACGCAGTAGAATATGATTATCTGCCTGCTACCCAGTGTTATCCCACAATGATGACGAAAAAAATTGCTGGGTTATTCTGTGCAGGACAGATTAACGGCACAACAGGCTATGAAGAAGCCGCAGCCCAAGGAATTGTCGCCGGAATTAACGCAGCGCGGTTTGTGCGCGGTCAGGAAATGATTATTTTCCCCCGTGAGCAAAGTTACCTCGGTACTTTGCTGGATGACTTGTGTACCAAGGATTTACGCGAACCCTACCGAATGTTAACTAGTCGGTCAGAGTATCGCTTGTTGCTGCGTTCTGATAACGCTGACCAACGGTTGACACCTTTGGGACGGGAAATTGGTTTAATTGACGATCGCCGTTGGGAAATGTTCAGCAACAAACAAGCACAGATTACGGCTGAAAAAGAACGGCTGTACGCTACCAGAGTCAAAGAACATGATGAAATAGGGAAAGCGATCGCCTCTGATACTCAACAAACCATCAGAGGTTCGATTACCCTAGCCGACTTGCTACGTCGCCCCGGATTTCATTATGTAGACCTTGATAAATATGGACTTGGCAACCCCAGCCTCAGCCAAGCGGAAAGAGAAGGGGCAGAAATTGACATCAAATACTCTGGTTATTTGGCTAGACAACAAAGCCAAATCGAACAGATTGCCCGTCAATCCAACCGCCAGCTACCTGCGGATTTAGACTACACAAAAATTGAAACTCTTTCTAAAGAAGCACGGGAAAAACTCAATCAGGTACAACCCCTTACCATTGGTCAAGCAGCCCGAATTGGGGGTGTAAATCCTGCTGATGTTAACGCCTTATTAATTTTTTTAGAATTGCGTCAATCTAAGAACCAATCAGGGTTTGCGGCTTTATCTTAACTTCGTCTTTATGAAGGGTGAGTATAGTGGAGGGGGAGATGGGTAAGATAGATGACAAGAGTTCAACCCTGGCATCATCTACGATCCCCAATTTGGAGTTGAATTTCATACACTCAACAATCAACTCGTCTAGTTTGGACGGGAGATTGAATATTTTGAAAATCCTGATACCCAGGTAAAAGGGGCGGTGTTGCCCCATCCTGGCAACTACCACCTACAACTTGCTTATGTTACGAGAAGTTAGCACCCATCTCATTGTCCCCGAACTATCAGAAGACTTGATTGTTAACGAGCCTTGGTCAATAGAATTCTATGCTGATGGCTTGATGGATGAGCTTTTTGCCAGTATTGACGACATACTGGAGGTCAATTTCCACAATAGGCAACCACTACGCCAAGCTGCTGCATCTGCCAGTAGCTGGTCGTATACATCCCAGCAAACAACTTTAGAGTATGACCATCTGCAAACCGTTGAAGTACCGCAGATTGTCCTACCAAATACAGTTAATCGACCTGTCCAGACTGTTACAGCTATCAGCAACAAAAAAGTCAGCACTGTTGTAGTTGATCAACCTCAGATCAAATCAACCAGTAAAATTACCCAAACAGCGAAACTGACCTTGGGGAAACTACTGATTGGGGGTACAACTATCGGTGTGGCGATCGCAGGCGTACTATATATAGTGCAATCTGGGGTGTTAGTTCTCCTAACATCTAAACTCACCCAACCAACTATTTATGTACCCCAGTCACAATTACCTACAAAACCAGATGTCCAGGCTGAGTTAGTCAATTACATGATGGGAGCATTAGCCATCATCGACAAAAACGATGGCACTACTCAACGTGCCGTTCGTTCCCAACTAGCCAATCGAGTGATTTCTCACCCAACATCTGTAGCTTTATCTAACAATCAGCCTATCGGTAATCTACCATCACCCCTAACAGCTAACAATACACCACCAGCATCTAGCCGAACTACAAACGTTGTTGAGCGCATCTATATTCCAGTTTTCCAACCACCCTCACCAATGCGCTCTGCACTGCCACCAATTCCCGGTATTGGTTCACCTTTACCACCAGCCCCAGTTGCCAGCCAACCAAATGTAGTTAATAACACCTTAAATAAAGTGCAACCAGCTGCTAAACCCAGCACAGTCAATATGTTAACTGCGGCTGTGCGCTCAGACATGAAACCTGTGGCTGTGCGAAATGCACCTATAAAAGTTCAACAGTCACCCAATTCTCTGCCTAATTTACCTGTTGTTCCCTTCGGTGCTAGCTTACCAAGACCATCGAATAACGGGGAAGCAGTACAGGTTGCATCCCTTACCGTTACTTCCCCTACTCCCACCCATATTCTAGAAGGACTGCTAGAGTTGGGTAATAAGTCTGTGGCACTATTTCAAACTAACGGTGTCAGTCGTCGCATTAACATCGGTGAAAGTATTGGCTCTAGCGGTTGGACATTAGTAGATGTCAATAACGGTGAAGCTATAGTCCGGCGGAATGGTGAAGTGCGGTCTATTTTTGCAGGACAGAAGTTGTAATTTATCTAGGTTTTTTGTTTATTCTGCAAGCCCTAGGTAGAAAAACCACCCCTCCCTGCGGGACGCTGCGCGAATGTGGGTGGCTGTCTTTAATGCAAGAATTTTGAATTGATTCATTTCTCCCTATTTTCCACCTGACATTTTTGTAATTCCAAATATATCTTTGTAGTCTGAGGACTACTCGATTAAGGCAAGGAATATACAAGGTGGCGCACACTTTTTTATTAGAGCCAGGACGCTGGTTAATTCAAGGCAATTGGCTAGAACGTAATGGAATGCCAATCAGCATTAAGGGCATGACCTTGGTGGCTTGGAATCGAGATAACTGGTTTACTATGGCAACAAAACTCATCTTTCCTGGTAGCGATCGCCCTGATATCTCTTTACAATACAAGGGGCGATTGCATGAAGGGGAACGTCAATATACTTTTTTACTCCAACATAGTCTGTTAGGTCAGGTTGAAGGCGAAGGTTGGATGGGTTTAGAAGCAATCATACAACGTTATTGGGTAATGAGCGATCGGCAACGTCGTAGCGGCTTTGAAACGATGCACCGAATTGCGGACGATACATATTACCTCAGTAGTGGTATCATGGCTGGTCATTCTTTAATCAGTACAATGGAAGCCAGATTAAAGCTTCAGCCGACCAATAATTAGTTAGAAGTTAAATTTAGACTGAGTTAGCTTCAAAGACAGTAACTTGGGCTGGGAGTAGGGATTAAGAGCGTGTCTGAACGTAACTTACGTATTATTAGTTGTTTTAAGGTATTTGTATAATAAAACACATTTTTACCCAGCATATTGAGCCATGAATGACATATTTATGTGTGAGTTTTACTGGCTGAAGTTATCTGGGTTATAAAAACTGGGCAAACTAACACTACATCAAAACCCAAGTGCAAAGCATCAGGATACATCTACCCCATTATTTAATTGCACTTTTCCACCCCAACACTTAACACCTACCTCATAGGTAGGTGTAATTCACATTTGTTAAACATTGGAGTCGAAGTTTCTATGTCAGACCCCAACATTGGCCGTTTTCTTAGTAAACGCTACCAATTACAGGAATTAATTGGTACGGGTGCAATGGGTAGAGTATACCGTGCCAAAGATATTTTATTGGGAGGTGTACCTGTTGCTATCAAGTTTCTTGCATTGTCAATACACAATGAAAAGATGCGACTGCAAGACAGGTTTGAGCGAGAAGCAAAAACTTGTGCCTTACTAGGACAAAAAAGTATTCATATTGTGAGAGTCATGGACTATGGCGTAGATGAAAATAATACCCCCTACTACGTTATGGAATATCTACAAGGACAAAGCCTCAACCAGATAATCCGGCAGCAACATCTATCTTTAACCCGGTTTGTGAGTATGACACGTCAAATCTGCCTGGGTTTAAAATGCGCTCATGACGGTATTCCAGTTGATGGCTCAGTCTGCCCAATTATTCATCGTGATATTAAACCCAGCAATATGCTAGTGATTCAAGACCCCAGTTTTGGGGAATTGCTCAAGATTTTAGATTTTGGTATTGCTAAATTACTCCAGGCCAACGGCGATCACACAAAATACTATTTGGGGACACTGGCCTATTCTTCTCCTGAACAAATGGAAGGCAAAGAACTAGATAATCGCTCAGATATTTATAGTTTGGGTGTGATGATGTTTGAAATGTTGACAGGCAAAATGCCACTCATGGCCTCAACCCATTCTTTTGGCGCATGGTATAAAGCTCATCACCATCAAGCACCACGTACTTTTACTGAAGTCAGTCCTAGCTTGCTTATTCCTAAAGATGTCGAAAATTTAGTGATGAGTTGTTTAGCGAAAATAGTAAAGGATCGCCCCCAAAGTATTAGTGAAATACTCCAAGCTTTAGAATCTATCGAACAGCAACATCAAAAACGCCCCATTCAACACGAAAATCATCAATCTACTGATAATGTCACGGTTAAAGCTGAATCTGAAAAGAAGATAAACGGTAATAGGGCATTAAACTTAGCTCCAGCCAAAAATGAAATTACTGTGACAACTTCTTGGCCGAAAAATAAGCCAATAGCTGACATTGTGTTTCCTCAACCTATCCAAATCAATGGTGACGTTATACCAGCCTTATGGGTGATGCTACCACAACGAGAAATTATTCAACGTCTGGTCTGTAGCCGTTACAATCAATTTTTGTTTATAACTGCTCCCCACCCCATGATGCTGTGGATTACTGTTCTCTACAATCGTAAACATGGAGCTAAATGCTTACCTTATTACCTGGATCTCAAAACTAGTCTCGGTCAAGAGATGGTGCAATTAATGTTCAAAACAGGTTACTATCGTTTGCTATTGTTTGCGCGGGAATCACCAAATACTTGTTCTCATGTCCTAGTTGCTAGTATTGCCTCTGCTCAATGTCAACGACTGCAACAGTGGATGATGGCTGCCAAAACCTTTGTGTCTGGGGCTGATCCCCAAATTAGTAAGAATTTGCTCAAAAGGGAATATGAAAAAATTAAACCGCAAATTTTGGCCAAGTTAGATGCAATTGACACGGAGTCTGCATTTGATATCTCTGGTTAGTAAATATTTTTACAGGTTATATGTAACTTATATCAAAAAATGTAAACTTTTATCAAGAATATATATATCTACTTGTAAGTAGTATTGGGAATAAATATAATAGTCATCAGTGCAGGCTGAAAAAGCCAGTGCTTAGTCAAATACAAGTAAATTTTCATTCTGCTTTTTACACGTAGGAATGTAAGTGTTAGTAAGCAAAGTGAAATTATTCATTCACTCAGTAGTAAGCATATTTACAAAATTGCTGGCTAATGGTTTGATAAATAAACCAAAACTAAGTTATGTAAGCGCAGAGCTAACGGTCAAACAACTGTATTATCGAGTTTTGATGGATGACATCCTAGAAGTGATTTAGCTTGATCTTGAAGTTGACGCCCCAGCATCACCAGCTCCTTTCCTCCGTGGAAGTGAGCAAGAGAAGGAGGTCGCCCACTGCGACACATAACTTGCTCTATGCCAAAGTGGAACCAGAATCTAAGCCCCACTGATGCTTAAGTAACTCTTGGTAAGTTGCTTCGCGCACCACCATTTGCTCATAGAGCTTGACTAAAAAGTCTTTGGCTTGGTCATGACTCATATTCTGTACTTGAGTGGAAAATGAGCGGATGCTAAACTGCTGTTCCAAGGAAAGTTGGATTGGTTGGTTCATAGTATACTCCTAAAAGACAACGCGTAAAGTTGATTTGGGTAACACAAGTCCTATAAAAATAGGGCTTGTTTGGGATTTGCTACCAATTCTCTGTATTAAGAAAGATAACAACTATTTTGACAGATTGCCCATATCCTCAGAGGGGAGATTTTTGTTGGGATGTGCTGCAATAGAACCTACTGACATATAACCCAAGTCTGCCTGGGCAGGTTTGGAGTAAATTTTAGGTAGGTGGGATATCCTTCTTTACCTTCAGTTCCGTCCTTTATCTGGAAACTTTCCCTAGAGGGAGATTTTCATAGAAGAGTGAACGTGAAGGGTATTAAGATCGCATTATATTCTGCTTACATTATGATGTGCAACATGTCAATCAACTAAATTGTGTAATTTCAGCCGCCAGTTGGGAATTTTGGTGGCTAAAAATATTTGTATCAAGTTGTAAATAGGAAAAATGCTCAGGTTGAACAAAATGCTGAGTATATTTACTACAAAAGTCCTGAAGCTATCAAAAAACAGGGAAAAGTGCTGAGTGCTGAGTGATGAGTAATGAGTGCGTGCGGGTTTGAGTAACATTACGTTGTAAAGCAAGCTACGTTTCTCAAATCAAACTACACATTTTAATTTTTTAGCCCTAACCGAAATGTATTGACTCAGCAAAGAGTAAAGGACTTTCAAAAAATAAATTATCCCAAATTGGCTCTTATTAGGGTATGTCAGTGAGAAAAAATTTAGAAGCACCAAGAAATTATTTTGACTGACGCACCCTACATAAGGGATATTTTTTAATTTGGAAGTCTTTAAGTGTTGTGTTATGCGATCGCCACAATAACAATAGTGATATTATCGTGTCCACCTTGATCTTTAGCGGCTTCTACTAGAGATACAGCAGCCTGCTCCAATATGGGGATGTCATGGAGAGAATCAGCTATCTTTTCATCGACCAGTTCTTCAGTTAGACCATCACTGCATAATAGTAAGCGATCGCCATCTTTAACATCCAACGCCTGTACTTCAACTTGGGATAAGTCTTCTCGACCTAAACATCGAGATAATACATGACGAAATGGATGAGTCCGTGCTTCTTCTGGGGTGATGTCGCCAATTTTGATGGCTCTAGCTACCCAGGTATGGTCTTCCGTCACTTGTTCTAGTTGTGACTCCCGCAAACGGTACAGTCTAGAGTCACCGACATGAGCGCACCAGGTCGAGTCACGCAAAATCACGACTACGACAGTTGTACCCATATCAGCACGTTCAGGATGACTTTGCTGATCCTCTAAAATGGCTTGATTGGCTTGCCATAAAGCCTGCTCTAACAATTTTTCGGATGAATCAGGTTTATCCCAATGAGCTAATAAATATTCTTGAATTACTGTCGTGGCGATGCGACTTGCTTCTTCTCCTCCCGCATGACCACCCATCCCATCAGCAACAATGAAAAATCGTCCTTCCGGGTCGATGTAGTAATGATCCTGATTATTAGAACGAACAAGTCCCGGATCGCTAAGACCCGTGAAGTTAAGTTTCATAGCTTTTTAGTGCAACAATTAATACATACGGTCATAACGTTCGAGGCGGAGAAGCAGTCGAATCAGTATTACTGAGACTGCTGCGGCAATTAAACCAGCCAGCAGTGCTAACCATAGATAATGATTAACTAATAAAATTGTGGCTGAAAGGGTAAATCCACTGATTATCACAGCATAGCTCATGCCTATCTGAATATTACTCTGTCGCCGTAAAAGCCGCTCTGTTTCTATAGAGCGTACTCGCACACGCATATCTCCCCGCTCTAGTTTTTCTAATGTATCTTCTAATCTACGTGGTAATCCGAAAGCGGTGGTACTGACTTGTACGGCTTGGCGACTTAATTCATTGAGGAAGCTATTGCTATCTGCACCATTCATATTGGTCATAAGCTGCATTGCGTATGGTTGGGCAACTTCCATAAAGTTAAACTCTGGATCTAAGCCTTTACCCACGCCTTCGAGGGTGGAAAAAGCCCGCATCACAAAAGTAAAAGTTGCGGGGAATCTAAATGGCTGATTATAAGCTATTTCGTATAAATCATCACTGATCGCGGCCACAGATTGGGCTTCAAAGGGCTTATCCATGAAATTGTCCAGCATATACTGGACAGAACGCCGCACTGGCCCCATGTCATCTACGGGAGCGATCGCACCTAAATCTATGAGAGACTGGACTACGCGAGTGCCATCTTTTTGGGCAACGCCAAACAGTGTCTGCATCAATCCTTCCCGGACATTCGATTTAATCCGCCCCATCATGCCAAAGTCATAGAAAATCAATGAGCCATCAGCACTAACCGCTATATTACCTGGATGGGGATCAGCATGGAAAAAGCCATCATTGAGCAATTGAATTAAGTATGCTTGCGCTCCTTGACGAGCAACTGCCTTGCGGTCTATACCTGCGGCTTCCAACGCCTCATATTGACTAATTTTAATCCCCGGCAAATATTCCAAAGTCAGCACCTGTGGCGAGGCGTAACGCCAATACACTTTCGGGACTTGCACCCAATCGTAACCGCGAAAGTTACGGCGAAAAGCATCAGCGTTCCTACCTTCATTGAGATAATCAATTTCTTCCCACAGAATGCGGCAGCACTCTTCGTAAATACCCATCCAATCTCGCCCCTTGCCCCATTTAGGATGGTTTTGAAAATAGCGAGCAATTCCTTTAAGAATTTGTAAGTCTATCTCAAATAACTTTTTTAATCCGGGACGTTGCGCCTTGACTACAACTGATTCCCCGCTATGCAGTACAGCTTTGTGTACTTGACCCAAGCTAGCAGCTGCCAAAGGAATGGGTTCAAAACTTTGAAAGAGTTCGGGAATTTTTTTACCTAATTCTTTCTCAACAATCTTTTCTACTTGCTCATAGCTAAAAGCAGGTACTTTGTCTTGAAGCTTTGCCAACTCTTCTACATATTCACTAGGGAATATATCCGCACGGGTAGAGAATAACTGCCCGACTTTGATAAAAGTTGGACCCAAGTCTAGCAGGGTATTGCGAATCCAGACAGCTTGAGCTTTTCGCCTTGCCGCCTGTTTCGCTTCAGTGACACCGCCAGGATAACTCCAAGATTTGTTATACCGCCAAAGTTTGAACATTAAGGTCAAGACAAAAGACCAAATGTCCACGAAGCGTCGCTTACTGGAGTAGTTTTCCCGATTCCAACGGTATGCCTTATCTGAATAACTAGTTTCCATATCTACAATTTACCGTTGGGTTTTCACTGAATAACCTGGAAGAAAAGACACTCTGATCCTTAAACTATTTTTCACAAAACGCCATTTGTCAAGAATTATTGACTAATGACGAATGAACACATTTATACAGAACTGCTGCGATAACGTTGTAATTCATTTCGCAAGAGGGCAATTTCTGCACGTAGTTCATCAATTGTGGCTTGCAAGTCAACCCCATCAGCACCAGCTTGGCTACTACCTGTAGTAGTTTGACCCGCTTGGGCCGCAGTCGCTGCGCGGTTTGCCCGTTCTATGACTTCTTCTGTAAATTGGCGTAGTTGCTCTCTAGCCTCAGCATCAAATTTACCTATTTCGCTCAAAGCATCGGTCAAAACGACCTCTAAACGTTCATTCGCTACTTCAGCCAAGGCTCTGCCTACAAAAAAGGCTTGTAAAAGGGGGTTACTCATAAATTTTTGTTACGTTCGTCCGCAAGAAGATTATAACTTGCCCGTATGCTTTACGGCTTCTGCTGTGAAGTGAGAGATTTAGTGTTATTTACGGCTCACGTTGTTTAGGGTTATCTGAATCCATCACTAATTGTATTTGATGTTAAAAAATGAAATCTTGATCTATGAAGTGCATAAATGACTTATTTAAAATCTATAAGTCAATAGATACGGAAGTCCAAGTTGTAAATAATTAGTGATTATTAACGTGAACACATTCAGAAAGACAAGAATCAGAATTGCTACGGTCATTACTATACTAGGTGCATCGATAGCCTGTGGTATCAGTTCCGTCCTTGCTCAAGAAGGATTAGTTCCGCTAGAACTGTACTGGAGTTCTCAACGTGGAGACAACTTCACAACAGGAACATCAGTAGGTGGAAATTCTGCTATTGAAGCAAGATACAAATATGTGCGTGTTGAAGGATGTGCATTGTCTAATCAGCAACGTGGAACAGTGCCTTTGAAATTATATTGGAGTTCTCAGCGTGGGGACAACTTTACCACAGGGACACGTGAGGGCGAAACATCAGCTCTTGAGGCTGGTTATTCGTTTGCGCGAGTAGAAGGTTATGTTTTTAGCACACAAAGACCTGGGACAGTACCATTAAAGCTATATTGGAGTCCTCAACGTGAGGACAACTTCACCACAGCTACTAGACAAGGTGAACAGGACGCTAGAGCCGCAGGCTATTATTTTGCTAGGGTTGAAGGCTATGTTTACCCTGCCAATAAATGTCAGTAAGAAGATGTTTCTTCAGTATTGTGAGTAGCAAAAAAACCTGAATGGTATTGGGTTAAGAGGAAAGCTAGCTTGGGTTTCGCTATCGCGAAACCCAACAAAGTCTTGAGAAGATTAGGCTACTTTCCGATAAGGCTGCGCCTACGTTCCTTAACTGAATGGTATTGAGTTAGAAGCGATCGCCCATCAGCCTATCACATCATTAGCTAATATCTTTTAATTGCTAAAAAAATAGGATTAATTAGTAATGTGAAATCAGTGATGGATGATTTAATTACTCAAACAACTTTTAGCGTTGGTGAGCAACTCTATGAGAGTATTCTGAAATAAGCTAATGAATGATGTCTAAATCAGTAATGTATGTTTTATTAAGCGACAGCACAACCAAGCAACAACTTTAATAATGTTGTGTTTCTTTCGTTGACTACTCAACACTGCTAAAATAAACACAGAAATAATTGATGCCGGATTGATTCTATGACCATTGCCCAAGAATTAGAATCTCAAGCAGACATCTCGAAAGATGTGATATTTCCTCCTGGTGATTTATATAGTGATGAGCCTCCCTTGGAAACAGAACTACATCTACGACAAATAATCTTACTTTTGCAATGCCTAGAATGGCTGTGGCGAGATAGAAATGATTTTTATGCGGCGGGAAATTTGACTATATACTACAGTCCACGTCAACTCAAATCAGAATATTTCCGGGGTCCAGACTTTTTTGTAGTGCTAGGAACGGAACGAAAAACTCGCAAAAGTTGGGTAGTGTGGGAAGAAAATGGCAAATATCCTAATGTAATTCTAGAAATTCTCTCGGATTCAACAGCGAAGACAGATAAAGGTTTAAAAAAAGAGATTTATCAAGATACTTTTCGTACACCGGATTATTTTTGGTTCGATCCTTACACGCAAGAATTTGCCGGATTTCATTTAGTAGATGGAGAATATCAACCTCTACAAGCAAATGAACAAGGTCATTTGTGGAGTCATCAGCTAGGGTTATATTTGGGTGTTTATCAAGGACTATTGCGGTTTTTTACACGAGATGAACAACTAGTCCCAACACCTGAAGAAATGGCGGAACAGTCACAACTGCAAGCAGAACAAGCACAACTGCAAGCAGAACAAGCGCAACTGCAAGTAGCACGTTTGGCGGCGAAACTGCGGGAGTTAAATATCGATCCAGATACAATTTAGAAGACTGTATTTGCCTGTTTTGACTGTTGATTTCTTATGAAGGTACAAACAGGCGATCGCCTCTTCTCTCCAATATCATTATTCTTCCTCTATCGCCAAATCTACACCTGCATAAATATCACTCAAAGCAATTTTAAATTCTATTGATTGGAGTGATAGAATAGCCTCATACGATTCATATTCTGTGAATACCCATTGACCATCAGTATTTCTATGAAACTGCTCTACAAGGTGTTCATATTGGTCAATCGTCACGTATTCTTTTAGTGTCGGAAGAGAACGGTAATATCTAAATTTATTAGTTCTATCGTAATTTTCTGTCGATTGTGATAATACTTCTACAATCATTAAGGGATTGGTAACTGTAGTAGTACCTTTTCCTTCATATATTGGTTTTCCCTGAATCACCATGATATCAGGATAAGTGTATATGCGATAACGAGGTATCCATAATTTAACATCCCCCATGTATATTTTGTAATCTTTACCTCGCATCTGCAATTTAAAATTCGTACAAAAATTTAAAGAAATTTCATTGTGATTAGTTGTTCCACCAGCCATTGGGACAATTTCTCCATCTCGATATTCATTTCTGCATTCTGATGTTTCCTCTAGTTGTAAATATTCTTCGGTTGTGTAGTATTTACTTACTGCTTGAGTTTGCATAATCACACCTTGTTGAATATCAATTACACAGGATAATATTTAGCTAAAAAATCTTCTGCTTCTACTTGATTGTGAACCACTCCATCCAAAGTTGCTGCCAGTATATCATCGAGCATTTGGCGAAACTGTGGACTAGGTTTGTATCCTAATTTCTTTAAGTCATTACCATTTAACATTGGTTGGATATGAGATAAAACTGTCAAGTAATGCCATATCTGCCGCCTAATTATTCTTGAACTAGATATGGCAATCAAAATTAACATTTCCACATCATACTTGCGTAACACTTGCACTATTTGACTAGGTTGTTTAGATATCACTAAAAAATCTGTAACGTCAGATTTGGCAGCAGCTAATTTATGCGATCGCGCAATGCTATCTTCTGGTAGTTGCAGATTTTTCGCTACTTTGTGGCGATATTGTGGTGCTAGGTGGGCAATTAACACTTCTAGGCGCATTTGCCAAAGAATTAATTTTTTTTGAGCATCAAATCTTCGCCAACAGCGTTCTAATAACCGTAATTGTCGTAAAAGTTCAGGATCTAATTTGAGGGTGGGATGGATGCACTGTAATGCACCTAAATCGTCAAGTAGCTTTAAAGCCAATTCCCAGTAGGGGGCTTCGAGGATATGTTTCAGTTCGGCTTTGAGTCTAGTTTGTAGGGCTGGGGTTTTAGTGTTAGTTTGGGCAGTGCGATCGTAAACACCACTATTAATGGCGTAGCGGATATATTCTTCCGTGCGTGATTCAATGTCAAATCCAAAACGCACCGCAAACCGGACACCGCGATAAATGCGGGTGGGGTCTTCAATAAAGCTGTTGGCGTGTAAAACTCGAATTTGTTTGGCTTGTAAATCTAGTAATCCACCGAAGAAATCAAGTAATTTCCCAGCACGAGGGGGAGTTAAACGCAAAGCCAGGGCGTTGACAGTGAAGTCACGGCGGTATAAATCTTGACGAATAGAACTCGCTTCAACTTCGGGATTCGCGGCTGGGTAAGGATAAAATTCTGTTCTAGCGGTAGCAATATCCACCCATAAAGAATCTAATTCGGGGTCTTTGTGCCATAACAAAGCCGCAGTTTGAAAAGCCCCGTGAATCTCTAACCGGGCGGCGGGATAAATTTCTTGGAGTGCTTTGGCTAGTTCCACCCCTGCACCCACATCTGCGGCTTGATGAAAACCATCAACTACTAGGTCAATATCTGTAATAAAGAGAGTCCCAGATGCGGCTTCAGCCAATAGTAAGTCCCGCACTGCACCACCGACTAAATAAAGATGCCAACCCCGTTGTTCTGCGGCTTGGGAGGCGGTGGTGAGTAATTGCCAAAGTTGGGGAGTCAAGCGATCGCCAAAGGCGGGGAGTAGCCCATCGCGTAATTGTTCTAAACTAGGAAGCTGAACACTATGTTCTGATCTCCTCTGTCCTTCCCCTCTACTCTGTCCCTGGGCTTGATGCAGTTCCCTGAGAACATCGGTACGGGTGACAATCCCAACTAATTGCCCATTCTCTAATACAGGCAAGCGACCAATATCATACGTCACCATCAGTGATTCAATTTGTGGGAGTGTCGTATCTGGGGTAATAGTCTTTAAATTAATGGTCATGTAGCCCTTAACTGGCGCATGACTAAATCCGTGATGAAAGGCAATATCTAAATCGCGTCGGGAAATAATTCCTACCAATTGCCCTTGGGTATCCACCACAGATAAACCGGAGTGTCCGTAGCGTAATAAAATGCGCTGTGCTTCGCCAATTGTCGTTTCTGGGCGAATGGTGCGGACTGGGGAGGACATTAAATCTCTGGCGGTGGGAGGATGAGGAATCGAGGTTTTTATCCCGTTGAGGATTTGTTGCAGGATCTCTTGGGCATCTACACCACGTAAATTCAGAGATGATGCTTGAGAATGACCGCCGCCGCCGAAGTTTTGAAATAATTGGTCAAGATGAACACCGGGAATTTGCGATCGCCCAATGATCGTCAACCGGGATTCATCTTTACTCAAAGGGTACTCACCAGCTAATAGCAAAGCGTCGATTTCTGTCAACTCCATCAGTTGTGACGCTAAACTAGATAACCCTGGCACAAAGCCATCTGTCTTTAAAGTTACCCAAGCAATAGTATATCCTCGGTAACAAAGATATTCTAATTGTTCTAAAGCTTCCTTGAGTAAGCGTTGTAATTGAGGAGATAAACCCGGCTCGCGGTAATTAGAAATTACTGCTAGACTAGCTCCTTGCTGCATCAACCAAGCCAACGCCAGGGCATCCCGTGGTGTAGACTGGTCATAGGTTAGAGAACCAGTATCTACATGAATCCCTAAAGCCATCGCTGTAGCTTGGGCTGGAGTTAAAGAGATTTGCTGTTGTTGTAATTGCTCCACAATTAAAGTGGTGGTAGCACCCACTGGGGCAATATGAGATTGAGTAGCCGGAATATTTGATACTTGACCGAGGTGGTGATCATAGACAGTGATATTGTCAAGTTGTGGTAAATTTAACCACTCAGCCGCCTTACCCAAGCGATCGCGCTGTTGAGTATCGACTACAGTTAAAGAGCGAATTTTCTCTGGATTTACCGAACGCCTTTCAATCAGCGCATACTCATCTCGATGCAGTGCCAAAAAATCTCGTACAGGTGGATGTGCGCCGCCCGTCAACACAATTTTACTACCCGGTAATAGGCAAGTTAGCCCTACTGCTGCGCCCAAGGCATCAAAATCGGCTGTAGTGTGACAAAGAATTAAGTCCATATTTAAGGGTCATTAGTCATTGGTATTTAGACAAAGAACTAATGCGACTAATAACTAATGACTATAGTGACGCAATTTCTGCTAGCTTACAAATAAGGAGAAGTGTCAGTGTCGCCCTTTAGGATATTCTATTTTTAGTATTTCCTTAAGTATTTTGCTGTCTTGGGAGAAGTAAAAATGACCATAATATTCCAATTTGCTTTAGTAGCTCTGGTTCTGATGTCTTTTGTATTAGTTGTAGGCGTACCTGTAGCCTATGCTACCCCCCAAAGTTGGGTTGAATCTAAAAAGTTACTCTGGCTTGGTTCTGGGGTTTGGATCGCTTTAGTGCTTCTAGTTGGGCTATTAAACTTTTTTGTAGTCTAAGCCAGCACTGCACCATAGTACAGATAAATAGCAACAAGACGAAGGGGGCAGGAGAGCTACCAAACAAGGTGAAAGAGCAAAGTTTATTTGTTCTCTGCACCTAATTGTGCTTTCCTGCTCTTCTACATTTAAAGAAGAAATGTATATTGACAAAAGTATAGTTAATGATAAGAGGCAGTCATGGCAGTTTTTGAGGGAACTTTCACCCAAACAGAACCTTTGCGTTTAGCAGTGGTGATTGGTCGATTCAATGACCTTGTAACCACAAAACTGGTAGCAGGATGTCAAGATTGCTTAAAACGCCACGGTGTCGATCCTAATCCTGAAGGCGATCAGGTGGATTATGTGTGGGTTCCTGGCAGTTTTGAAGTGCCGCTTGTGGCGCGTCAATTAGCCCTTTCTCACCGTTATGATGCAGTAATTTGTCTGGGTGCAGTCATTCGTGGGCAAACACCCCATTTTGACTATGTATCCTCAGAAGTAGCTAAGGGAATTGCAGCCGCTAGCTTTCAGACTGGAGTACCAGTAATTTTTGGCATCTTGACAGTAGACACCATGCAGCAAGCCCTAGAAAGGGCAGGTATTAAGGCTAATCATGGCTGGGATTATGCTATGAACGCTCTCGAAATGGCCAGCCTCATGCGGCAGTTACGTTCTAATTTGAAGGATGCCTACGCTCACAATCCCCAATCCTTACCAGCATCTATTTCTGGTCACAACATCGGCAACTTCACCACTGAGTCAGAAGAAGTAGGCTGACAAAAGACAGGCAGGGGAGGCAGGGGAAGAAAAACTTTCCTGTCACCTGTCCCCAGTCTTGCAATGAGTGGATTTGCAATGAGTGGATTTTAAATTATTCAATCCAAAATCTAAAATTCCCAGTCCCCAGTCCCCAGTCCCCAGTCCCCAGTCCCCAGTCCCCAGTCCCCAGTCCCCAGTCCCCAGTCCCCAGTCCCCAATCAAAAATTAGACTTTAAAATAGTTGACAAATCAAAATATATCTGTCATATTAATAAAGTAAGTTTTGCGGGTATAGCTCAGTGGTAGAGCGTCACCTTGCCAAGGTGAATGTCGCGCGTTCGAATCGCGTTACCCGCTTTTAAGGCAACAAGATCATAGTCAATGTTGAGTTTAGATGGCAAAAAGATTTATTCTTTGAGCCACAACACATCAAACCAAGGTATGTACTAGACTGGAATCAAGCTGATCGAAGAGCTACCCTCACAGGTAGAAAGTTGTACTCTATCTATTTTCAGTGAATTTGACAAAAAAGCTTTGAGGCAACTAATGAAGAGTGCTGAGTAAGGTCAAGGAAGCTGAAGAGTGTTTCAAAAGTTCCCACTTGATAAAGGCACTATTCCTAATTCGAGTAGAAATCAACGCGACTTCAGTTGAAACTCAGCCAGAGCTACTGAGAATACAGCTAAATGTTGAATAAATAGTTATAGTTTATTCTTGGGTGCAGCTTTAGTAAATGGGTTGTCTTAAGAGTGTTCGCCACGTAAGCTAAAAAAAAGTACCAAACACGCCACTACCATCGATGTTTAACAATACAGATGCAGCAATTCTTCCCCAAGATGACTACCCCAGCACAAAAGCAACCTGAGTTAGTCATAGTGCCATGATACAGCGAACCTTGCTATTTTTATAAAACTTTAATAAAGAGAGAACTCTAAGGTTTTCAAAAGTTGTACAAATATGCTCAAGTTATTAAGCTGTTACACATTTAATTTTTGAATTTGCATACACTGTATAGCCAGGATACTGATAGATACTGGGTTTTTGAATTTTGAATTTTGAATTGCTTAGAAAGCTTGTGCAATCCCAAAAACCACAAAAAATCGACTTTAACACAGAATACCCCTGTCCCTGTCGCCGCAAGGGAAGGTTAATTCCGATTACACTCACAGAAGCATTTGGTTGCGATCGCTGTCAACAAATCTTTGTTGTCGAAGATAATGGCCATGTACTAGAACAGCTTTCTACCACCTACCCCTACAAGCGTGCTTGGCAGTGGACAGGGAATAGTTGGCGAGTTGTTCACCCCAAATTAGGAGAAAGTTATTTACCTATAGCATTTGGGATTATTTTCGTGCTAGTGATTATATGGCTACCATTAGCACTGCAATTGGCCAATCGTTCTAGCATGATTGCATGGGCTATGGTGGCAGTATTGTTGGCAATTTTGCCAGCACTCATGGTCTGGCTTACTTACAGACGATAATTCAATGACCGTTGTAGCTGTGGACGAATTCCCCGAACCCATAAACAGCGCGAAACGCGCTTATCAAGCTTCCCTAAAGTTAAGCACTACCAAGGGAACAGACCGCAGTCGCGCTGTATTGGCAATGGCACAGGCGATAGAAAACTCATTCGACGACATTTTAGAAGCCAACACGTTGGATTTAGAAGCTAGTCGGGAAATGGCAGTGCCAGAATTGATTTTAGATTGGCTGAAACTAACTCCCACAAGATTAGAGACAACAGTAGAAATTCTCCAACGCTTGGGAGAGCTATCAGACCCGTTACGGCGGGTGAGAAACGCCGACTATCAACCGGAAGACTCTCAAAGTTACTCCCAGTTAATGCCTTTGGGAGTCATAGGATTTATTTATGAAGCATTTCCCGATTTAGGCGCGATCGCGGCAGCTTTGTGTATTAAAACTGGTAATAGTATCATCCTCAAAGGCAGTACAGAAGCTAGTCACTCTAACGCTGCTATTTCGGAAGTGTTACAACACGCACTAGCAGAAGTTGGTTTACCAGCAGGTTGTATAGAACTAATTACAACAGAACACGGGGCTTCAATTCGCGATTTAGTCACCCAAGACCAATATGTAAATTTAGCCATTCCTTACGGACGTTCTAGCTTGGTACAGCAAGTCATGCGGCAAGCCACCTGTCCAGTATTAAAGTCAGCAATGGGTAACTGTTATCTTTACTGGTCGCTGAATGGCAATCTAGAGATGGTGCGTTGGATGATTATTGATAGCCATGAAAGCGAACCAGACCCCGTTAATGCCATTGAAAAAGTGCTGATTCATCGCCAAGCCATGCCGTCATCCTTGGCGGTGCTGTGGAATAGTTTGAGAGAAAAAGGCTTTGAACTCAAAGGCGACGCAGAACTAGTAGAAGCCTTCCCGCAGTTGCAGCTAGCGAAAGACGATGAATGGGGATACGCCTATTTAACCAAGACAGTAGCATTTAAATTAGTGGATAGTCTAGAGGGAGCGATCGCCTGGATTAATCAATACAGTAGCGGTCATGCTGACTCGATTGCCACTGAATCTTATCAAGAAAGTCGCCAGTTTGCTCTAGGGGTTAACAGTGCTGCCACGTACATTAATACTTCACCGCGTTTCTCTCGTAATCCTTCACGGGGAGACTCAGTATTTCTAGGTATGTCTAACCAAAAAGGCCACCGTCGGGGATTTATTAGCTTGGAAACCCTGACCACTGCCAAGCATATCATTCAGGGGAATGGACGGTTTTAAAAGTTTGGTGTGAGGAGTTAAAGCTAGAGCTAACAACAGTTTCCTACTATCATTACAAATATTCAGCATATTTCTGGCAACAGGATTGCTTAAAAGTAGAGCGTAAGTAATATGTCTAGTCGGCTACAGCTTTTTAGGGAAAGAATGTCGGCTTTTGAGGGAACGGCAGATCCTTTAGAAGCAATTGAAAGTGGGTACTATGTAAATGCTCCAGGAAAATTACTTGTAGATCAAATATCTGGGCGCGTTGCTTTGCGTCCATTCTCTTCACATCTCCTAATAGGAGGTATCGGTTCTGGTAAAACCACTCAACTTTTAGTTGCTCGTCAGCAAATTAATGAGATAGAAGACACACACGCTATATATGTAGATGTTAGTTTGCATACGGATATTTCTAAAATATCAAATGGTGTTCTAACTGCGATCGCTGGTGTACAACTTGCTGAATTAATGGCACAGACTGATAGTGAACAAGTAAAGCAATGTATCGAGCTTATTTTTGATCTTGCATTCGGTTATACAAAAGAGACAGATATAAGTAGTTCAATATCTCAGATTGCAGCTTTGTCCACTCTCGGATCATGGAAAACAAAATATGAAGGTATAATTCCCAATATATCAGATAAATATGGTATAAAATCGAAGTTAGTGGAAGTAGTTACAGAACTAGCTGAAGCTGCTTCAAAAGAATATGGTCATATAGTTTTTTTATTTGATGGATTGGATAGGCTAGATAATGCTGAAACTTTTATGCAGATTGTATCTTCAGATGCAAAAGCTATCTCATCTGCTGGCATTGGTCTAGTCTTAGTAGGGCCTTTAGTGTCTCTTTACAGTGAATATCGTGATATGGTTGATGACCGTTTAGATTACTTTTACTATCAGCCATTTTTTGATGTAGAAAATGATCCGGAAGCCTATAATTTCTTTAAAAAAATACTTCTATACCGCTCATCTGAAAATTTTATACAAGAATTTGCAACTCATTCCCTTATTTACTTTTCTGGAGGAGTTTTAAGAGATTTTATCAGCTTAACACAAGCCTCAATAGAGGAAACATACCTTTCAGGGGAAGATAAATTACAAGAGAAACACGTCTTAAGGGCTATTGATTCTTTTAGCAGAAGCCAATTGCTTGGGCTTTCAGATAATGATCTAAAAACTCTCAAAGTCACTCTAAACACAGGCAACTTTGTTCCTAGAACAGAAGAAGATATACGGTTAATAATAAGAAGACTGATTCTTGAATATAGCTATCCTACAAGACGCTATGCCGTTCATCCTGCTATTAAATCTTTAGTTGAACATATTTAATATTAATATATATTTAAATGAATCGCCCTATTTCAATTGATGAGTTTTTGCAGAGAATTGGTTCACATCCAGAAGGAAATATTTGGTCAGTGCTGATTGTATCTAATTCAAGTCATCAGCAATTAGTGGATGATTTAAAAGAGACACTGGGCATTTTTGCAGAATGCGAAGTGGAATGTCTTTCTGGAAATAGTGAACCGAGTCATCTAGTAAAAAAAATTATTCATGCAGATCAAGATTATATAATTATTTGGGATTTTGAAAAATGGGACAGAAATCACTGGTATCGGTTGGATTGTATGAGAAGTGCGCTCATAAGAAAACGCGGAGTAGTTCTGATTTTATCTCCAGAATCAGCAAAAACTATGTTTTCTTATGCACCGAATATTGTTAGTTGGCTAGGTTCTAGAGTATATAATCTTTTAAAAGACAGAGAATTACTCAGTATAGAAGAATGCCATGTGAGACTAGAAAAACTTCGAGAATGGTCAGGCTTAACTGACTCACAAGTAATTGAAATGGCAGAAGCGAAAACTCTACCGCTTGATCCTGAATATGCAGAGTGGCTCATCCTTCTTGAACGGGGGGATTTAATTGAACAGTAATAGTAATTGGGAGCAAATTTGTGATCAGGTGCAAGAACGCTTATTAAAAAATGCTCCTTTGACTGTAGAAAGTTCTAAGGTATTGAGGAGTGAGATTTTAAAGTGCTTGACAACAGCATCTGATGATGGACGTTTAGGAACAAAACTTCATCAAATTCATGCACTGCTCAAAATGACTCCAGCATCTAAAGGGATTATTGAAATTACTGGAGGACAGCGTAACTTCAAGCGAATTAGAGAAGTTCCCCACTTTGAACGATTTGATGGTTGCTGGTTTGATTTTGCAATTTTCGTTAACGAAAATTATAAACCTGCTGAAATGATCGGATTCAACTTTGAAATCAGATTTTTAGACAATAATCCTATTAAATTTTTGCGATTTGACCTTAATCTTTCTGGACACGATAATCAAGAACAGGGAATGCGATTCCATCTACATCCAGGTAGTGACGACTTGATGATTCATAGCGCACCAATGTCACCTCTCGAAATTCTTCACTTATTTTTGTACGGTTTAGATATTCCTGAAAATCCTCGTAATTAATCAACCTAGACTATACAAAAATACTGAATTTAGTATTCTTCCTGCGTAAATTGTATGTGCTGAAAAAATTTAATTATTACTCAAATACAGGTGGCCATAATTCAGAAACAGCAATTTCCCAACCCGGAAATAACTCATTAATAGATAACTTATCCTCACCCGTTAAAACTGCAACATCACCATTGGGACGATATACACGTACAGATAATTCATCAGGATTAATTAATATTCCTATCCTTGCACCTAACTCTAAAAATAACTTAACTTTATCTTCTAACTTAGAAACTCTATCTTTTTTTGATTTAATTTCTACAACTAAATCAGGTACTAACTGAGCAAAATCTCTGACAGTTCGTTTTAATCTTTCGGCCGCTACAAAAGAAACATCAGGAGCGCGTAAATCAGTGTTTGGCATAATAAACCCACCACTTGAGTCAAATATTCGCCCAAGTTTACGAGGATTAATCCAAAGTTTTAATAAATAAATCAACTGTGCGCCGATTTCACTAGACTCGATATCTGATGGCCCCATGACTAGAATATTTCCCTCTTGCAGTTCTATTTGATAGTCCTGCTGTTCTTCTTGTAGCTTTTGTTGTAGTCTTTCTACATCTTCAATAGTGAGAGTCATACAACTTTTTAGATAAATTTAACTTTACAGTTATGTTAACCTAAGTTCTCGACAGGGAATAAGCTGAGAAGCTGCAAATTGTATTGTGAGTCAAAAAAAAGTTCGCGTAGCCGGACTTCCAGAAGTAAAGCTGTGCGAACTTTTGTATAGTTTCAGATTTCTAATCTGAAGAGAAATTTATTTAGGGTTGGATGTATAGTAAACCTTCCCGCCGGTATCTGGTACAAAATGACAGCTAACGGAAGAACGCCACAAAGACTGCCAAATTGGTTCTTCAGACTTGCGATAATACTCACCCATAATCGGTTTAATCGCTTCAGTCGCTTTCAATAAGTTGTAGTGTGGCATATTCAAGAAGATGTGGTGTGCCACATGAGTACCGATATCGTGGTGAATGTGGTTGAATAAACCATAATTGCGGTCAATGCTGGAAATTGCACCTTTAAGAAAAGTCCAATCATCGCCACGATACCAAGGAATATCAGCCTCGGTGTGATGCAGAAATGTCACCAAGTCTAACCAAATTACAAACACAATGTAGGGTGCAGCATAATATTTTAGCAACCACATCCAACCCCATTGATAGGTGAGGAAGCCTAATAAGGCTACCATCCCAATCCAGAGTACGGTGCTAGTAATAACATCCCATTTTTCTGAGGGCTTGAAAAGTGAGCTACTAGGCAAAAAATGAGAGCCTTCTTTATTAGGAGAACGCTTAAATATATAGATTGGATAAGCCAATAAAAATACATAATATCGGCCTATTTTTTGCAATAACGGCATTTCCTTATACTGCGATTCTGTCACAGGATACCAGCTTTCATCATTATCAATATTGCCAGTATTTTTATGATGGGTTCTGTGACTAATACGCCAACCATGATAAGGAACTAAGATTGGTGTATGAGACAAATGACCAATCAAATCATTCAACCATTTATGCTTAGAAAAAGATTGGTGTCCGCAGTCATGTCCGACTACAAACAAAGCCCAAAACATTGTTCCTTGCATTAGCCAAAATATAGGCCAGAAAAACCAAGAATCAAGGTAATTAGCTACTGCATAAAGCACACCAATAATCAGAATATCACGGAAGAAGTAAAACAGTGATTTACTGACATTGGGTTGAAAGCATTCTGCGGGAATGGCAGCTTTCAAATCCTGAAGAGTAAAAGGAAGTGAAGTTGTATCCTGAGAGGGTTCACTGAGATGCGAATTATCGAAGTTAATGCTCGTTGATTGCACTGGATTCTTGGTTTTTTATGTAAAGCGGACTATGTTTGAGGCTAGATTCAAATTCGCCTCGTGTTGTTTGCATTCACATTGCAAACAAAAAATGATTCTGGCAATTTATTTAGCAATAACTAAGATAGAAAATTGCCAGAATATCTATTAGTTTTCGGAATAATCAGCACTCTATAAACTAGAGTTATCTATTAACAGAATGTTTATTTTCTGCGTAGTATTCATCAAAAGTTTGATAACCAACATCGGTTACATACAATTGACACTGATTAGTAATTTGCTTCATTAACGGCCAAGAAAACTTCAATTCATCATGTAAATAAGAACCCCAGTTTTCTTTGATGCTGCTGTAAGCTAGACGCAAATTATAAGAAGGAATTGCCGTAGAAATATGATGGGGGACATGGACGTTAATATCATGGCAGAAGTATTCTACCCAACGGGGATAATCACAATGAATAGTACCAAATAATTGTGCGATCGCCTCGTTCCACTTATGGGCTGCTGTGAAAGGTACATCAGCATAAGTGTGGTGAACAATGGTGAAGGTACTCATCCAAAAATGATAAACCAGCCAAGGCACAAACCAGAATTTGACGAATCCCCAAATACCAGTGGTAGCTATGAGAACTGGGAAAAAAGCTGCTGCAAATATGACAACTACCGCAACGGATAGTTTAACATCTGCTCGCTCTTGAGCTTTGAATTTCCGCCAGTCAAAATGTACAACAGCCCAATGTCCAATTGAACCTACCCACCAAAAGCGTCTACGCATAAAAAACTCAAAGGCAGATTGGCGAGTTTCATCCCAACTGTTAAAAACCTCTGGTCTGATGGGATGCCAAGCATTATCTTCATCTAACTTGTTGGTGTGTTTGTGATGATGATTATGTTTAATCCGCCAACTATGAAAGGGATATATTAACGGCATCAAGAATATATGTCCCACCAAATCATTTACCCAACGACGTTTGGCAAATGAACGATGTCCACAATCATGACTGATAACAAAAAAACCTGTTAAAGCAGTTCCTGTAAAAATCCAAGCAATTGGTAACAGAAACCAGGGAGAAATTGTCAAACTGTAATAACCTAAACCCACCAGCAAAACATTTATGATTACTTGAGTCCAAGCTTTACGACGACTTAACTGAAAACATTCCTTTGGCAAAGTTTTGATAATATCTTTCAGCCTTAGTTCGGAACTACCAAGGTTATTACTAATTTCTTCTGTCTTGATGATTGATGTAGTCATGAAAACCTGAAAAACGAACAAAATCATCCGCCAAGTTACATCTTAGTAACTTGCCGCAAAGTTTCTTTACATTGGTCGTTATGGATTATAGCAATCTAAGTTACACAAACACAGATGTAATTAGATTTTGCATACTATTTCCGAATCGACTAGAATATTTGCCAAAAAAAATCTTTAGTCATTAGTTGTTGGTGAAAAACTAATGACTAATCATAAATTACTTATTGTTTTTTGTCTGCAACTTTTACGTTAGTAGCTAGACCAAGCACTTGCAAAAATTGAACTGTCATCCAAGTTAAGTCAATTTCCCACCATTCCAAACCGTGACGAGCCGAATATTGGAAAGCGTGGTGGTTATTGTGCCAACCTTCGCCAAATACTAGGACAGCTACCCACCAGCAATTGGTAGAGTTATCACCAGCGTCATGGCTGCGATAGCCAAATTTATGGGTAGCACTATTCACCAACCAGGTGCAGTGATAAACCCAAACAATGCGAGCGAAAACTCCCCAGACTACGAAAGACCAGCCGCCCAAATAGAGGAGCAATAAACCCAGAGCAATCTGCACAAAAATAAAATATTTCTGTAAAAACTGATAAACTGGGTCTTCGGCAATATCTTTGGTAAACCGAGGAACATCAGCGTGAGAAGGAGAATGATAAATCAGCCAACCCATATGACTCCACCAAAAACCTTTATTGGAATCATGTGGATCGGGTTCGGTATCGGAATGTAAATGATGAATGCGGTGTGTACCGATCCACTCAATTGGCCCTCCTTGACAAGCGAGAGTTCCGCAAAATACCAAGAAATACTCTAGCCATTTGGGAGTCTGGAAGCTGCGGTGGGTGACAAGGCGGTGAAAGCCTAGGGTAATGCCCAAGCCACCTGTTACCCAGTAAAGGAATAAACCTACACCAACTGCTGCCCAGCTAAAGTTACCAGGAACAAAGGCAAACAACGCGCCGATGTGTAGACCAAGAAAAAACAGGGTGTTAACCCAATTGATTTGAGGTTTTGTTGAAGTAGCAATTGTCATGCAGTAACCTGTATTGAAATTGTTCAGCCTAATCTGCGCGAACCCAAAATCCGCATATTTATAGTTTTTTTGTTAACGAGGAAGTAATGAACAGCTTGGAACAGCTGCGGCAAGCAGAACAGGCACTGTTAGAGATTTTTTCTGGAATTGACGCTCAGGTCAAGCATAATCTAAAAAGAGTGCTGGATGCCTTTCGTAATCACCGTGTAGGAGCGCACCATTTTGCAGGTGTAAGTGGCTATGGCCACGATGATTTGGGACGAGAAACTTTAGACAAAGTTTTTGCGGAAGTAATGGGTGCTGAGGCTGCGGCTGTGCGAGTGCAGTTTGTTTCGGGGACTCACGCGATCGCTTGCGCCCTATTTGGTGTACTCCGTCCTGGGGATGAAATGCTAGCAGTGGTCGGTTCTCCCTACGATACGCTCGAAGAAGTCATTGGTTTACGGGGTCAAGGCCAAGGCTCTCTTATTGAGTTTGGCATAAAATATCGCCAATTGGAGTTAACTTCCCAAGGAACTATAGACTGGGAAGCTTTAAGCACTAACATTACTGATAACACGCGTTTAGTGTTAATTCAGCGTTCTTGTGGTTATTCTTGGCGACCAAGCTTATTAATTAGCGATATAGAGAAAATAGTACATCTAGTTAAACAACAAAATCCTCACACAGTTTGCTTTGTCGATAACTGTTATGGGGAATTTATCGACATCCAAGAACCCACCCACGTCGGGGCTGATTTAATGGCGGGGTCATTAATTAAAAATCCCGGTGGTACTATCGTCACGGCTGGCGGTTATGTAGCTGGTCGGGCTGATTTAGTAGAAGCATCTGCCTGTCGGCTGACTGCCCCTGGGATTGGTAGTTATGGGGGGGCGACCTTTGACCAAAATCGGCTGTTGTTCCAGGGGTTATTTTTATCGCCGCAGATGGTAGGGGAGGCGATGAAAGGGACTTATCTCACTGGTTATGTATTTGACAAGCTCGGTTATCCAGTCCATCCCGCACCCCTTGCGCCCCGTGGGGATGTGATTCAGGCGATTAAATTGGGTTCGGCGAAAAAGCTGATTGCCTTCTGTAAGGCGATACAACAGAATTCTCCTATTGGTTCTTATCTAGACCCTATTCCTGATGCTATGCCGGGGTATGAGAGCCAGGTAGTGATGGCTGGGGGGACGTTTATTGAGGGGAGTACGTTGGAGTTTTCGGCGGATGGGCCTTTGCGTGAGCCTTATGTAGTGTATTGCCAAGGGGGGACTCATTGGACTCATGTGGCGATCGCTCTTGAGGCGGCGATTGAGGCTGTGGGGAAGGTTTAGGATTGTTACACAGGCTACATGAGTTATGATTGTCTCACGCAGAGGCGCAAAGACGCAGAAAGTGAGGTGCAGAGAGGAATGATTGAGAATGAGATTTCGGGTATGGTAGTGGATGCTGCTTATAAGGTTCACACGACTTTGGGGCCTGGTTTGCTGGAGTCGGTTTATGAGTCGGTTATGGATTTTGAGTTGCGGAGACGGAAGTTAACGGTTAATAGACAGGTAGTGATTCCAGTGTTTTATGAAGGTGTGCGTTTGGATGAAGGCTTTCGTGCTGATTTAATAGTCGCAGATCAGGTGATTGTCGAATTAAAATCAGTAGAAGCCGTTCATCCAGTACACAAAAAGCAATTACTAACCTATCTACGCCTTGCTGATAAACGAGTTGGATTACTCATCAACTTCAACGTTACACTCATCAAAGACGGGATCTCCCGCGTAGTGAATAACCTCTAAAAACTCTCTGCGCCTCTGCGCCTCTGCGTGATCAATCCGGTAACTTATACTGCCCAACGATCCGCTTGGCAAACTCCGGCACATGATGTTCCAACTTCTCAGGATAATTCCGCTTCACAAACAAATAATTCCGTGTAAAGTGCGAATCCATCGAGAACCGGGCATACTCCAAACCTTTGGGGCCGATTTTATCAATCACCACACCCATCAGTTTTGCTACCCACATCGGTAACGTTACACCCTTGTCATAAGCAGGAATCCCCTGCTGTACAGCCTCTTTTCGATTCCCCTCCGACATCACAGGCTGAGTGTCTAACTGGTCTTGCACTAAGTCCAGCATTTCTTTCCCTGTATCATTTCTCACTAAAATCCACTGCCAGCCGAAGGGTGCGCCCATATAACCCACAACTAAATCCGCTAGGGAGTTGACGTAATCAAAGCAACTCATGCAGGAGGGAGCAAAGATATCTTTGAGTTGGTTAGTCTTTAAGCCAAAGAAGGGGACTTTCTCAATTGAGCCATCTTCATGCTTAAAGTGGATGCGGAAGTCTTGCATGAATTCGTAATGTACTACTGTCTCAGGCGATCGGCTGGTAGTTTCTAAGAATTTTTGCAGTCCGGCGCGGGTAACGTTATCTACGCAAGGTGTACCTAGGACATACAGCTTTTCTAGTCCTAATTTTTTTTCTACAGCACGTAACGCTTGAATTTGGCAACCAACCCCAATTACTAATAATCGTTTCATCCCTGATTGTTCTACCTGTTCCAATATGGAAAGGTTGGGGGAAAGCGTAGGTTTATTTACCCGCGCCGCTAGGATTTCTTCTGGTGTGCGGGCAATTACGGGCATGGGTTGAAAGCGGTCTTCTTTGGTGTTCTGGACACAGACAACGCCTTCCACTAAGCCGCGATTCAGCATTTCGATAGCTATGCTGCTAACTATCCCCGTCCATTGTGCGCCTTCGATGGGCTGCTGTTTCCGCGCTGCCATCATGTCTTGATGCACACCAAAGTAAAGTTCATCGGGGTTATCGAGATTCCGAGAACGGGTGTGTGTTTGTGCTTCTAGGGTGTCTATCTGTTGGGTGATAAACGCACAGGCTTCCTTGACATAGTGGATATAGTATGTGTCGCACAGTCCGCACTCGCTGCATAGTTCTTTCGCAGGGCGACGACTGGTAGGTTTTAGGGCTTTAGCTTTTCTATGCTGGTTAGATTCAACAGAAGTCATATAAATGTTTGTTTTATCAAGGCATCGCTTTTATTACAATACCTTCAGACGTTATGAACTGGACGGTGGAGATTGAAAAAGCAATGCTAGGAAGACTTTGATATCTGAAATCATTAATTTTCCCGGTGTGCTGACTTATGGAGAGAGTAGAGAATAATTTATAAATCAGAGTTAAAGTTTGAGCTTGGTGTGTGCTAGCAGATAAGCTGAAATATGGTGATGTTACAGACGCGATCGCAAACAACTCTCTCCTGTTCTATAACCCCATGATTGCTTGATGGTTGATGATTTATTTGTGATATCAGTCCAGTAATCACACTAGTTTATATTTCTGTAGTGTAAGATATATAATCCTTTAAAGGTATTGACAAACTTCAACTTTGTAATTATTCGTATTGCAAATTTTTAAAAAAAGTTATAAATTATTAATTTGTAGGGGAAAAATAATCTTGATCACTAGATCCTAATTAAGTAAAGATAACTAGAAGTCATTGAGACTTCACTTCATCTAAACCTTAAACAGTTTGAGAGATATGTTTTTGTTTGGTAAAGGCAAGCTCTGCTCACACAAAAGAGCTATGGATAAGCTAAAAATATATCTTATCTGACTGTCTTTATTAATCTTTTTATTACTTGGGTATGAAATCACAGCTAGCTGTAGATTACCACAAGAATAACTGATTATAAAGTGAATTAATTGTTCATTACGCATTATACAAAATAGTAACAGCTTGAGATAATCAGTTTGGGCTGTTGATGTTGGAGAATTTTTGCCCTAGCAAAAATTCTCTCTGTTATGCTGAACAAGAGTACAAATTATCGCGAAGAAAGCGCATCTACCAAAAATTTATACCCACAATGGAGTTAGTCTGGCGATGCAGAAAATCAACGAATTACTAACAGATGAAAATATAGAAGCATCTGCTTGGGAAGCACTAGAAAAATCAATTTTATATTATAAAGGTCGCCCTGTGGGGACAGTAGCAGCCTATGATGTTTCTGTAGAGGCTTTGAATTACGACCAATGTTTTATTCGGGATTTTGTTTCGTCAGCTTTGCTTTTTCTGATCAAAGGTAGAACAGAGATTGTCCGCAACTTTTTAGAAGAAACTTTAAAGTTACAACCTAAAGAAAGACAGTTAGATGCGTATAAGCCGGGTAGGGGTTTGATACCAGCGAGTTTTAAAGTAGTATTAGATCATGGTGAAGAGTATTTAGAAGCAGATTTTGGTGAACACGCGATCGCTAGAGTCACACCAGTAGATTCTTGTTTATGGTGGATCATTTTATTGCACTCTTATGTAGTAGCAACAAAAGATTTTTCTTTAGCCTATAAACCTGAATTCCAAACAGGTATTAGGTTAATCATGGAAATCTGTCTGGCTAATCGCTTTGATATGTATCCCACGCTGTTAGTTCCCGATGGTGCTTGCATGATTGACCGCCGCATGGGTATCTATGGACACCCTCTAGAACTGCAAGTCCTATTTTATTCGGCGTTGCGTGCGGCACGGGAGATGCTAATTTGTAAAGGTAATCAAGATGTTGTAGAAGCAATTGATAATCGTTTACCGCTTTTGTGCGCCCATATTCGTGAGCATTATTGGATTGATCTGAATCGTCTCAATGCTATTTATCGCTTCAAAAGTGAAGAATACGGTAAAACAGCAGTCAATCTTTTTAACATCTATGTAGACTCTATTCCCTATTATGAATTAGATAAATGGCTACCAAAAAAAGGTGGTTATTTAGCAGGTAATGTTGGTCCATCACAGTTAGATACTCGGTTCTTTGCACTGGGTAACTTGATGGCAATTATTTCAGACTTGGCGACAGAAGAACAAGCTCAAGCAATTATGAATCTTGTGGAAGAAAGATGGGAAGATTTAGTGGGAGATATGCCCATGAAAATCTGCTATCCAGCTTTAGAAAATGAAGAGTACAGAACTGTTACAGGATGCGACCCTAAGAATATACCTTGGTCATATCATAATGCAGGTAGTTGGCCTGTTTTGATGTGGATGTTAACAGCAGCATCTATAAAAACTAATAAACCTTATTTGGCAACTAAGGCGATTGAAATTGCCCAAACACGACTGTTTGAAGATGAATGGCCAGAATATTATGATGGCAAAAAAGGACGATTGATTGGGAAGCAATCTAGAAAATATCAAACCTGGACGATTGCTGGTTTCTTATTAGCAAAAGAATTAATTAAAGACCCCTCTTATTTATCGTTAGTCAGTTTTGATAAATTGCCATCAGAATTAGTTTCGCGCGCCTGTGAATTTGAAATCAGTAGCGTAGAACCATATCGATAATAGTAATAGTGTATTTTGGTCTATTAGACTAAATCATTCCTGAAAGCCAATAACCCCGTTTTCTTTAAGAAACTGGGGTTTTGTATTCTTATTTATAAATCAGCAAAAAAAAGAATAATTCAGTATTTACGGCAGATGTGAACGAAAACCTAATTTTTGCTTAGTGGTAATTCATGTAGCCGTAGACTACTAATTTTGTGATATTTTGCGTAAGTCCTATGATTAACAAGCTCCTAAATTTATAGCGTTTCTTGGTCGAGTGAGATAGCACTCCGCCCTCAAACCCCTCCGCCGAAGTTCTGTTTGGAGGGTGGTTTCATACGAAAAAAGGAAAATATATAAGTCTTGATTTCTTGTTTTGTGGTGTGGCTTTTACCCCTCTCCAAACCTCTCCCCCACTGGGGGAGAGGCTTTGAAACCCAAGTTTAGTTTTTCTCTGCTTGTATGAAACCACCCTACTCCGCCGAAGTTCTGTTCGGCGGAAACCGCCGCGAAGAGAGGACTATGATTTACCTCATATAATTAGGAAACGCTATATAGGGATTGTTAATTTTGAATTCGGAGTGCAGCGATGTGACAAATCCCCGTCAAATAGCTTTTTTAACCCTACGAGATGTTCATAAAGGGGCTTACGCTGATGTTGCATTAGATAGGGTGCTACGAAAAGTTAACCTATCTGATATTGACCGCCGTTTGGTGACAGAATTAGTATATGGCAGCGTTAGAAGACAACGTACTCTTGACTCTCTAATTGACCAACTCGCCAAAAAGAAATCTCATCAACAGCCGAGCGAACTCCGCAGTATTTTACACTTAGGCTTTTATCAACTGCGTTATCAAGAACGTATCCCTGTATCTGCGGCTGTCAATACTACAGTCCAACTGGCTAAAGATAATGGTCTGGCTGGACTTACAGGTTTTGTGAACGGTTTGTTACGTCAGTACGTTCGTTTAGCAGAAAAATTACCAGACCCTTTAGAGTTACCAGAAAATCCAGTAGAACGGTTAGGAATTTTACACAGTTTTCCTGATTGGATCATCCAAGTTTGGTTAGAACAATTGGGTGTAGAGGAGACGGAAAAACTCTGTGAGTGGATGAATCAAACACCCACCATTGACTTAAGAATTAATCCTCTGCGGACTTCGATTGAGGAAGTAGAAACAGCGTTAACATCGGTGGGGATTTTAGCTAGACGAATACCTCATTTACCCCAAGCTTTACGATTGATTGGGAATAGTGGAGCGATTCAAAATCTCCCTGGATTTAATGAAGGTTGGTGGGTTGTCCAGGATGCTAGCGCACAGTTGGTGAGCCATATACTTGACCCCCAATCTGGGGAAGTGATAATTGATGCTTGTGCTGCGCCAGGGGGGAAGACAACCCACATGGCTGAGTTAATGCAGGATGAGGGAAAAATCTTTGCTTGCGATCGCACTGCCTCCCGGTTGCGTAAACTTAAAGACAATGCCCAACGCCTGGGTTTACACTCAATTGAAATTTACACTGGCGACAGCCGAAATTCACCACAGTTTGATCATACCGCCGACCGAGTTTTATTAGATGCGCCTTGTTCTGGTTTAGGTACTCTCCACCGTCATGCTGATGCGCGTTGGCGACAAACACCCGCCTCTGTGGTAGAACTTTCGACACTGCAAAAGGAACTAACATCACAAACATCAAAATTTGTCAAACCCGGTGGGGTGCTAGTTTACGCTACTTGTACCCTACACCCAGCCGAAAATGAAGGTGTGATTACAGAATTTTTAAGAGAGCATTCCGATTGGCAAATTGAACCTTTGAGCGTTGATTCGCCTTATTCTACCTATGGCACACCCCAAGGTTGGTTAAAACTTTGGCCTCATCGTCAGGACATGGATGGGTTTTTCATGGTGCGCTTAAGAAAAACCAATGATTCGGGGTGAATACGATCAAGGATTGTACGATTTGATGAAAGCCTGAATCTCCCAGAGGAGGCAGCAATGATAACTGATGCCAATGTCAAAAATTTAGTTAAAATTCTGATTGGAGCTGCATGGATCGACGGCAGAATTCAACCAGAAGAACGGCAATATCTACGTGAAATAGCTCAGGCCAAAGGTTTGGCTACAGATCCAGAGATTAAACCGTGGCTGTATGAATTAGTTCCGGTACAACCCAATGAATGTTACGCATGGGTAAAAGAATACTTAGGCGATCGCCCCAGCAGTGAAGACTGCGAAAATCTGATTGAGGCCATCAGTGGTTTAATTTACAGTGATGGTGAGGTAGCGATCGAAGAAGCAAGACTCTTGACAAAATTGCAAGAGTTAACCCAAATGAATGAATCCAATCAGTCAGCGCATACTGCACTGCTCAAAAAAATTCAAAAGCTTTACCGTCGTTGGGTTGAAGTTCAGAACTAACTATAGTCAAAAGTCTTTAGCTTAGACTTGATTGACTAATGACTAATGACTAATGACTAATTATGACTTCGGTTCACCCAGACCCGGAGTTTCTTCTTTTTCGATTTTAGGCACAAAATCAGGACGCTCCTTGCTTTCCCAACCAGCAGGACGTTTAGAATTGTACCAAGCAATAGAACCAATGCTGACAGCAGCAATAAAGCCTACTACATACACTAATGTAAAAGCTAGAGGAAAATGAGAGCCACTTGTGGCGACAGAATCTACTGTTTGCATCAATAATGGCATATATATGCTCCTAAGTTACGCAACACTTCTTAATACAGTATAGAAACAGAGTATCATTTACATCTACTATCAGTGGGAAATATCTGATATTACATGAGAGAGATCAGATATTTCCCAAGTATGAGATCAGTCGTGGTTGTATCTAATACCAGTTTTCAGAATATTTGCAACATATTAATCATCTGTAGGGATGCAAAACCTTGCATCCTTGATAGTATATTTTTTGACTAAGTGTGTTTTTTGCCCTTAGAGATTTCCTTAAAAAGCACTTATTACAACAAGTTATTTTTTCCTTTTTATTCAAAATTAGTGATAAAAATTCTATTTTTTAGTCATAGAAAAAATACTGTTTACAGACTTAAAATAACGTCTGTTTAAAGGATTGAAAACCACCTCTCCAAAGCTCTCCCCTGTAATTTAAGAGTCTTCAAAATATTTATTGTCTGTTGAAAAGCAAATAAATTTAAGCCCCTTTCCCCGTCCGAGAGGGATTGCAGAGAGGTTCATCGAACTCACATTAAAAGACAGCTTGCATCATAACAAAAACAGCAACTTATCATAAATTGTCAAGATATTTATATATGACACGCTGTCAAACTTAAAAAATAAGTGAGCCTAGCAAATAAGACAGGCTGTCAAAGTAAAATAATCCAATAAAAGTGCTTGACAGATATTCGTATTTATCGATAGTGTTTTGTTTAGTTAATAAATACAATAATCATTTTAATTTTGGAGAACTCAATGAGGCAAAAGTTATGGATGCTGCCATTAAGTTTATTAGGTGCATTCGTTGGTTCACCATCATTAGCATCAGAGATTGCGGTTGAAGAATCAGATATTAATCAAAAATATCAAAATTTTAATCCAGATATTTTGCAAGTGAGTGAAGTAATCCAACACTCTACCGATGCAATATTATTGATGCAGCCATCGGAGTTACAAGTAGTTAAATCTGAGAAATTAGCACAAGCTGAAGTCCCGTTAGAAGATGATGCAGATATCAGTTTAGAAGCCATAGGCGAACAAGATTCACTACCTCAATCTACACCAACTTACATTATTGAAAAAGAGGAAATTCAAAAACAAGGAGCAACAAGCGTTGCTGATGTTTTAAAAAGAATGCCGGGGTTTGCTATTAATGATGTTGGACACGGTGCAGACATTCACACAGGTACATATTATCGCGGACATTCAATTAACCAGTCTGTCTTTTTAATTAATGGTAGACCGATTAATAATGATGTGAACACCTATCATGGTGCTACGGATTTAAATAGTATTCCTGTAGAAGCGATTGAGAGAATAGAAGTATCTAGCGGTGCATCCACAGCTTTGTATGGTTCTTCGGCTTTTGGCGGAGTAATTAATATTATTACTAAACAAGGGAGCAGCACGCCAAAGTTTAACGCTACAGTAGAATTTGGTTCGTTGAATTTAAATAATCAGCAAACTAGTTTTAGTAGTGGCGGTAAAAACTTTAGATATAATTTGAGCTTTGAACGATTTTTTATTGATAATCGTTATAAAGTACCTCAAGGTGCAGCTAACCGTGATGCTAGCGGTAATTTATTCAATGCAGATACAGCGACTAGTACCTATTTTGGCAACTTTGCTGTTGATTTGAACCCCAAAAATACCTTGAGTTTTGATGTGAAAAAACTCAGTAGTCGTCGGGGTTTGATTTATTTTGGCTTCCCTTTGCAAAGAGATAGGTTAGACCATGATGGATTAAATATTGGTTTATCTTGGCGATCGCAACTTGCGAAAGACTCTAACCTTACCACTACACTAGGTTATAACCAAGACTACTTTAATACTTACGGCCCTACGGTTTTTCAAGGCAACACATTTTACCGCACTGGTACATTAGACACACAAAACTTAACAGCCAGAGTAGACCATGAATGGCGACTCACCAACAATAATCGTCTACGTTGGGGTTTAGATTTAAAAAATACCAATTTAGATGGGATTACTAACAGTACCAGCCCCAATCGAATCGCTTTGAATGAGGAAGAAAATCGCAGTGTATTGAATACAGCATTGTTTGCGGTTAATACTTGGGATTTGAGCGACACTTTTCAGGTAGATTTAGGTTTAAGACAAAGCTTTGATTCTCAATTTGGCAATTATCTCAATCCCAGTGTGGGTTTGCGTTATGCGATGTCTCCAAATCTGGCTGTGCGAGGAAGCTGGGCTGGCGGACAACGTAACCCAGGATTAGACCAGTTATATCTTTATGATACGGTGCATGGTTGGTTGTCTAATCCTGATTTAAAACCAGAAACGGGTTCATCATGGACTGCGGGGCTAGATGTTAAATTTTCGCAGGATTTAACAGGACAATTTACCTACTTTGGTAGTAGTTTAGATAATCGTCTGGGAATTATTCAAGGGCAATGGCAAAATATTGGGCTAGTTGACACCAATGGCTTAGAAGCTGCATTGCGTTGGCGATTTACTAGGAATTGGTCAACGTTTGTTAACTACACTTACACCGATGCTCAAATTAAAACAGGAACAGAGCGAGGTTTGCAATTAGGTTTGATTCCTTACTCTAATTTGCAAGCTGGAATTGGCTATCAACAAAATGGATGGCAAGCCAATCTATACGCTACATATAATAGTGGTGCTAGAAGGGCTTTGTTTAATAATCCTAATGATAAAAATACAGACTTTGCGCCATCTTACGTAAATTTTGACTTGAGTGGGCGCATCCCTTTAAGTAAAGGTTTGGGGCTGACGTTTTATTTAGAAAATTTACTTGGCGAACAATACGAACGAGTGAACAGAATTTATAGTCCTGGGTTTACTTTCCGGGTTGGTTTAAGTTCAAGTATTTAATACCAAGACAGGGGGATGACTCCTTGGCTTAGGCTTAGGCTTCTATCTATGCACAGATGTCCTGACGCGCATTTCTCACAAGCAGTAGATACAAGGTTGGGTTAAGCGCAGCACAACCCAACATGGATTTTGAAAGCTTAAACTATATCTCTGTGTTGGGTTTCCTTACGTCAATCCGGGTTGAGTAGCTGCATAATTCTCTCAAGTCAAACATATCTCTAGTTAGAGGTTCATCCGAGCCTGTTGACAGAAAATTTTTGACAACGAGGAGAAATCAATATGGCATTTATTTATGGTAATTCTGGAAAAAACAATCTCTACGGTACTTATGCTGCTGATTCTATATTTGGCTATGGGGATAATGACATAATTTATGGTTACGATGGTGATGACAATTTATACGGCGGAAGTGGTGATGACATTCTGAATGGTGGAATCGGTAGAGACAGAATGGTTGGCGGAACTGGTGATGATAAATACTATGTGAATTCTATTTATGATACGGTCGTAGAATATAGCGGAGAAGGAACTGATAGGATTTACACCTCAGTAAATCTCACCACTTTACCTGCAAATGTAGAAAATTTAACTCTACAAGGATCTGTCCGTATTGGTTGGGGAAACGAGCTAGATAATAGAATTGACGGAAATAACAGCGACAACTCCCTAGCCGGTTGGGGAGGAAGTGATGTTCTTGATGGTCGGGGTGGGAAAGACTTCCTTTTTGGTGGGGATGGAAATGATTACCTCTTTGGTGGGGATGGTGATGATTCTCTCTATGGTGGAAATGATCACGATTTCCTTTTTGGCGAAAGTGGTAATGATTTACTTGATGGTGGGACTGGTAACGATTTTCTGAAAGGTTATCTAGATAATGATCTAGGTTATAGCTATGGTGAACGAGATACCCTAACTGGTGGTGCTGGTGCTGATACCTTTGCTCTCGGTTATAATAATTCTTCTTTTGGTGTAGTTGAAATTGCTTACTACGCTGATGGTAATGCAGGATATGCAATAATTACCGACTTTAGTTGGTCGGACGGTGATAAAATCCGTTTTGGTGGAAGTATTGGTAACTATACTTTAGACCGCACTAGAAATTATCATGGCAGTTCAGCTTTAGATACGGCTATTTATTATCAAGGTGATTTGATAGCTGTTTTATCTGATACGACTAATTTTTCTTTGGCTTTCGACAGTATCTTTTAATTTGTAGTAATTCTTTGGGAGAGACGATGAATTGTGTCTCTACAAGTAGGTAGAAAACTATCACCAGGCTCGATCATATTGAACCGGCCAATGTTTCTCATATCCTAGTTCTTTAGCAGCTAAGTGAGGCCAGTAGGGATTGCGGAGTAATTCCCGCCCTAAAAGTACCATGTCGGCTACGCCATCGCGAATAATTTGGTCTGCTTGTTCGGGGGAAGTGATTAAGCCAACTGCACCTGTGGCGATATTAGTTTCTTGACGGATGCGTTGAGCAAATTGGGTTTGATATCCGGGTTTTACTGGAATGTTGATACCGGGTATGATTGCCCCTGAAGAACAATCGATGAGGTCTACACCAAGAGATTTAAGTTCTTTACTTAAGGTAATACTTTGTTCAATGTCCCAACCTTTAT
Organism: Anabaena sp. UHCC 0399; assembly: GCF_034931465.1. Taxonomy (NCBI): domain Bacteria; kingdom Bacillati; phylum Cyanobacteriota; class Cyanophyceae; order Nostocales; family Nostocaceae; genus Anabaena; species Anabaena sp. UHCC 0399. The sequence continues at coordinate 44,317 of NZ_JAYGGZ010000053.1, forward strand.
CTACCCAATCTGTCGCCGAAATGCGGACAAACAGAGGGTATGTTTGCGGCCATATCTCTCGGACGGCTGTAACGACTTCTCGCAGTAGGCGGGTACGGTTTTCAAAGCTACCACCGTAATTATCTTGGCGTTGGTTGACTAAAGGTGAAAGAAACTGATGTAATAAGTAGCCGTGGGCTGCATGGATTTCTATGACTTTAAAACCAGCTTGTAGAGAACGTTGGGTAGCTTGGACAAAGGCTTGAGTAACTTGCTGGATTCCTTCTAAACTGAGGGCTTCGGGGACTGGACTATCTTTACTAAAAGCGATCGCACTACTCGAAACTAATGGCCGCCAACCTTCTTGGGATTCATCTAACACTTTTCCCCCGCGACTGGGTTTAGCTGTGCTGGCTTTTCTCCCTGCGTGGGCTAATTGAATACCAGCTACAGCCCCAAAGTTATGGATCAATCCCGCAATCTTAGCTAAATATTCTATGTGATCATCTGACCAAATTCCCAAGTCTTGGGGACTAATCCGGCCGCGAGGTTCTACAGCCGCCGCTTCTGTAATAATTAAACCTGCACCACCTACTGCACGAGATGCTAAATGAACCAAATGCCAGTCGTTAGCAAATCCATTGGTGCTGGAATATTGACACATGGGCGACATAGCAATGCGGTTGCGGAAGGTGACTTCACGAAGCTTGAGTGGTTCAAATAGGTGTGCCATTGATACTAATTTCTTCTCTGGTTCGGTGAAAAATTAGGAATGGAATTGGTGTTACACCACAGGCGATCGGATTTAATTAGTGATTAGTTTTTGTCCCCTGTTTCCCTATTTCTTGTACTGGAAGCACGGTAGTCTTGCTGTGAGATTCCCAAATATCATGGTTTCCTTGTTCTCTATTGATTAGTAAGTGTAGATTTTCTGGCAATTGAGTATTTTGACCAATTGAATATATTTCTGCTGACAACATCTCCCTTTCAATTTGTCCAAAAAACATACATACAATCTCCCTTACTAAACGATGCTTAATTTTTTCTGAAGATTTTGCTAGAAATTACAACACTTTTTTAATATTCAATTAATATATAATTGAGTTAAATAATGTTATTTAAACAGCATTACAATCTAAACATAAAAACCAAAATTTTGATGATTTATCCTTTATATTACAACCTTATTCTAGGTTTGATAGCATTAAGAAGAATCACAATTTTCAACATTTATTCATAAAGCAATACAGTTTAGTTGAGAAAACCGTAAATTCGCTTGAGTGATAGCGTAGGCGTAAGAGCCAAAACTTTAACCAAAAAATAAAGGACAAGAATTATACTCTTGTCCTTGATGATCAAAATAGCAAATGGTGTGTCGAATACAGTAAAATGCGCCTGATGATATAAAAATTGCGTGGTCGTGCTGGCATAAAATGAGCAACGACCAATACCGATGAATTCATCGGCAGTTTGCTCTCCAGAAGGAAAAGCTGTCACATCAAATAAATATACCCCATGATAGTCATAATTGCGAATATTCCACTTAGATTAATGTCATTTTTGGTTCTTAGGACTTACGCAACCAGCATATTTTTTCTGTAGGGGAGGCAAAAAGCGGTGTGGATTTTCCTCCCGCTTTATTGCCGTTGCGTGACACAGCGAGAATATTTGAACATAGTCATGAGACTTATAGCGTCACGCACCAACCACCAATTGTGACACTTGTGTAAGTCCTGGTTGTTTATGATTAGCGATCGCATTCGTGACCAATTAAGCAAGTTGCATCTGTAGTAAATGCTTATGTTGTGTGAACAAAAGATTAAGCAAAACTTATCAATTACGTTGTACACACAGCAAACTAGATCAACGGTGTGTCAAAGCGTAGCAACGCACCCTACTTATTGACTCTCTTAAAGTTGGGATTTTGAATTTAACAAAATGTAGGGGTTTAAATCCCCAGCTTCTATCAAGCCGCAAGTGTTGTGGCTCTTTCTAAATCCCCGTTACAACACGTAATTGCGAATTGCGTTAGCGGAGCGGGACGTTAGTCCATTGCGAATTGCGAATTGGTTTAAGTTACCCTCCCCTCAGATAGATAAAAATTTGTATTCTAAAGTTAATAGGTCTTAATAGTTCTTAGAGAAACTGGTGCAAGAAGATTTTAGATTAATTGTTGATTTAGTATCTGTTTTGGCCGTTGCGGCCTGTGGCGGATTATTAGCATCTATGCTAAGACAACCTGTGCTGCTGGGGTATCTCATCGGCGGGATGGTTGTGGGGCCTGCTGGGTTGGGGCTGATTAAAGAAGTTGTGCAAGTAGAAACGCTGGCGCAGTTTGGGGTCGCCTTCCTATTATTTGCCTTGGGTGTAGAGTTTTCCTTTGCGGAACTCAAAAAAGTGAAAGCGATCGCCCTTGGTGGTGGTGGGCTACAAATCGCTTTGACAATTCTGGTTACGGTGTTGGTGTGTGGAGTCACGGGAGCATGGGGAACTTTACCCGCTAAGGGTGTATTCCTAGGTTCAATTCTCTCCTTATCTTCTACGGCTGTTGTGCTTAAATGCTTAATGGAGCGCAACGAAACCGAAACACCCCACGGTCAGGTAATGCTGGGGATTTTGGTAGTCCAGGACTTAGCCCTAGGGTTGATGCTGGCGGTGTTACCTGCACTGAATGAACCGGGGGAAGTCCTTGGTATTGCTGTCATCACAGCCTTGGTGCGGATTGGTTTATTTGCGGCTGGGGCGGTGGTGGCGGGAATTTGGCTCATTCCACCGTTGCTGAGACTGTTAGCCCGTACCGAAAGCCGAGAACTATTTTTATTAGGGGTAGTGGCGTTGTGTTTGGGAATTGCCCTGCTGACAGAATATTTAGGACTCTCCATTGAGATGGGGGCGTTTGTCGCTGGGTTAATGATTTCTGAAGTGGAGTACGCCGACCAAACCCTAACCTATGTAGAACCACTGCGAGATATTTTTGCGAGTTTGTTCTTCGCCGCCATTGGGATGTTAATCGATCCGGTGTTTTTGTGGAACAACTTAGAATTAATTTTAGGGTTAGTAGCCTTAGTGTTTGTCGGGAAGTTCTTGATTATCACCCCCTTAGTTAAACTGTTCCGCTACCCGTTAAAAACAGCCTTAATTGTGGGGTTGGGACTGGCGCAAATTGGAGAATTTTCCTTTGTGTTAGCCAGTGAAGGACAAGCATTGGGGTTGGTGTCTCGGCCGATATATTCACTCATTTTAGGAACTACCGCCGTTACACTGATGCTCACTCCCTTTGTGCTGCGGTTAGTGCCATTCTTATTTAACTTAATGGAATCAATGCCTTGGCTAAAACCTTATTTAGATGAAAGTCAAGCCAAAGATGTCTCAGAAGAACTACCTTTTAAAGACCATATAGTAGTGTGTGGCTATGGGCGAGTGGGGAGGAATTTAGTCAAGCTGTTACAGCAACATCACCTACCTGTAGTGGTCATTGACCAATCTGAAAGCAGAATTCAGCAGTTACGAGAAGCGAAAATACCTTACGTCTACGGTAATTGTGTGAGTTTACACGTTTTAGAAACGGCTGGGGTAAATCATGCCAAAGGAATGGCGATCGCACTTCCTGACCCCATGAGTATCCGTCTGTCCTTGAAACGGGCTTTGGAATTGTGTCCCGAATTAGATTTAGTTGTCCGGGCTACCCAAGATAAAAATATTGAGTTGCTGTATCAATTGGGGGCGAGGGAAGTAGTTCAGCCAGAATTTGAAGCTAGTATCGAAATGGCAACTTATCTATTAACAGGTTTAGGCTTGACCCCTGGTGTATTACAGCAAGAAATGCAGCAAATCCGCAGCGATCATTATTTAGATTTTCGTCCAGAAAGAACTGCCGATGAAGTTTCCCGCCATTTAAAACAAATAACTCAAGATTTAAATCGGCGTTGGTATGCTCTCCCATCAGATTCACCCCTAATAGGTATGAGTTTGGAAGAAGCAGATGTGCGCTACTTAACGGGTGTGAGTTTAGTGGCAATTCGTCGCGCCAACGGTGAAGAAATTGATTATCCCAATCAACAAACCAAATTAGAGACAGGCGATCGCCTGTTAGTTGTGGGAGCATCAGAAGAACTAGCAGCTTTATCTGAATTAGCGCAAGGTAAGGTAGCTGTTCCTGGAGAAAACAGTGCCTGTCAATGGATTCAAGTCGATGATCATGCCCCAATTTTAGGTAAAACCATCGCAGAGTTAACTTTACATTCCGAATCTGGAGTGCAAATCCAAGCCATACGACGGGATGGCAAATTTATCCGTTCTCCTGATAGCAGTATGGATTTACGAACTAGCGACCAAGTGCTGCTGTGCGGTAGTTTGAACAGTTTAAATCAAATCCAACAACTATTTATTTACGCTACAGGTGTAGGGGTGTAGAGGTGTAGGGGTGTAGAGGTTTTGAATAACTTTCTCTGTCACCTGTCACCTATCACCTGTCCCCTGTTTCCTATCACCTGTCACCTGATTTCAGGTAGGCGATCGCTAATTTCCAAATAGTAATTTGCTGACCATTTTCATCCATAATGCAAATACAGTTGGGGTCTTGCCATAAGATTCTACCCGTGAGTAAATCGCCTGTAACCAGCTTAAATTCAACTGTTCCGGTTTGTTTAATCAGGGTTTGGACTTGGCGAATGCTAGGCAGTGAAGTGTCAAAATCAGTGATAGTCATTTTTGGTAATGATGGAATAATTGAGGGACTGGGGATTAGGGACTAGGGACTGGGGAAGAGTTTTCCCAATACCCAGTACCCAATCCCCAATACTTAATCATTGATAATTCATCATCAGGAAAATGGCAATCGAATTTACTAAGTATCACGGTTTAGGCAACGACTTTATTCTGATTGATAATCGCGCGTCAAGCTCGCCGGTGCTGACTCCTGAGCAAGCTATTAAATTATGCGATCGCCATTTTGGTATCGGTGCTGATGGTGTGATTTTTGCCCTACCGGGGAAAACCGGCACTGATTACACTATGCGGATTTTTAACTCCGATGGCTCAGAACCGGAAATGTGTGGTAACGGGATTCGCTGTTTAGCAGGGTTTCTGGCAGACTTAGAAGGCATATCCCGCAATCAAGACACCTATCGCATTCAAACCTTAGCTGGTGTGATTACACCCCAACTCATGCCCGATGGTGAAGTCAGGGTAGATATGGGTGTACCACGATTACTAGCGAGTGAAATACCTACTACCTTGGGTGCGGCTGAAGCTAAAGTCATTAACCAACCCCTAGAAGTAGAGGGGCAAACTTGGGATGTCACCTGTGTGAGTATGGGTAATCCTCACTGCATTACCTTTGTGGAAGATGTGGCTACGATTCCCTTGGAAACCATCGGCCCTAAATTTGAACATCACCCAGCTTTTCCCCAACGCACCAATACTGAATTTATCGAAGTTGTCAGTCGTGATTACTTAAAAATGCGCGTCTGGGAAAGGGGTGCAGGAATTACCCTGGCTTGTGGGACTGGGGCGTGTGCTTCCTTGGTGGCTGGTGTCTTGACCGAAAAGTGCGATCGCGTCGCTATTGTAGAATTACCTGGTGGTTCTCTGCAAATTGAATGGTCAGAACTAGACCAACGGATTTACATGACAGGCCCGGCTGAGAGGGTGTTTACTGGCAAAGTTTAACTCTTATTGGGGGACTCAGACCTGACTTTTCACGTTATGTGGTTTTATCCCCCTAAATCCCCCTTAAAAAGGGGGACTTTGATTCTTGTTCCCCCCTTAAAAAGGGGGGTTAGGGGGGATCAAAACGATGTGGGACAAGGTGATCAGACTTGTGTGTACACCGTAGCCTTGTAGGAGAGAGGTTAGAGTGTATTGCATACAAACGAGAAGTTCTATATTCAAAACCCCATCATTCAACCTCAGAAATAGAAGATTCTCCTTTGCAGCAAGAACATTCTCACTGGAAACAGGAAGGTTCTCGTTTGAAACAGAAACATTCTCGTTTAGAACAAGAACGTTCTCACTGGAAACAAGAATACTTTAGTTGCAAACAGGAACATTCTCGTTTGCAACACGAAAGTTCGGGTTCTGAACATGAAACTTTGTGTTCAAAGCACGAAACTTGGAGATAAAAGCTAGAGTGATGAGGTTGGGAAGGTAAATTTTCGTTTTCTCATTAGAGAGAATCGCGTAAATTTGCTAAATTCTCACGCACTCTCACAGTATTAGGATGATTTGATCCTAAACTTCGCTCAAAAATATTCAAAGCTTGGGAATACAGAAATTCGGCTCGCTGGTAGAGTCCTTGGGAATCGTAGAGTAATGCCAAGTAGATAAGGCTGGTGGCGACATGGGGATGG
>NZ_JAYGGZ010000054.1:0-45994 GCF_034931465.1 Anabaena sp. UHCC 0399
GGTTTTTATGATTGAGGCGTGTAATATTTTCGCCTGCTCATAAACTTTACATCTATTCACGTTATTTTATTGATTGAATTTCTTATGTATTGGTTAATTAATAATTAATTTTAATTATATAAAGAGGCTGGTTAAGGTATTCTTTGTGTCTCTGTGTTAACAGGGAATTTTTTAACCACGGAGACACGGAGGCACAGAGAAGATAGTAAGGGAATTAGAAATCGAAGTAGATGTAAGGAAGGCTACCTTCAGGGGCGAGCAACCAAACAGCATAGAAGCAAAGTGGTACAAATACTAGTTTAAGCGGCCAACTCAGATCCAGTTTGAGTTTGCCTTTGAAGGCATAATTTATGCTCATGAAAGCTGCTAACAAGCCCATCATCCAGGCAATTTGGTAGGGGCTGGTGTTGAGGGCTTCGACATAAACTTTTTGATAAAATTGGGCATCAGCAGTATGACCCCACAGGTGCTGAAATACCAAAGTAGATTGTTGCGGGTTAGGTAGACGAAACCAAATCCAAGAGGTGAAGACCATCAGTTGGGTTAAAAACCAAGCTATGAGTATGCCTACAGGATTTTGCCAGAATTGCTCTATTTTTTCATAGCGATCGCTCATTTCATCTGTCAGTCGATGCACTACTAAGGCTAATCCGTGATAAATACCCCAAATGATAAAGCCCCACAATGAACCGTGCCAAATCCCAGCAATTAACATGACAATAAATAAGTTCCCACAGGTGCGAGTTAAACCTTGACGAGAACCACCCAAGGAAAAATAAACATAATTACGCAGCCAGTCACCCAGAGTCATGTGCCAACGCCGCCAAAATTCTGCAATACTGGTGCTGAAATAGGGAAAATCAAAGTTTTCTGGGAGCATCAACCCAAACAGTAAAGCACTACCACGGGCAATATCTACATACCCACTGAAATCTAAATACAATTGCAACCCATAGGCTATGGTAGCTAGCCATAAATCATTACTACCAGCCCGTTGCAGATTACCAAAACATAAATCAACAAAAATGCCTAGATTGTCTGCTAAGATACCCTTTTTCACAGCACCTCTAGCAATCAACCATAGAGCTTGTGCTACTTTATCAGTACCAGGGAATTCCAGAGAGCTAAATTGATTTGCTAAATTGTGATAGCGGGTAATTGGCCCAGAAATTAATTTAGCAAAAAACAATTTGTATGTTGCAAATTTGAGAAATTGATTACTAGCAGGCGCACCACGATACACATCTACTAAATAAGCAATGCACTCAAAGGTAAAAAACGATATTCCCAAAGGTGCGATGATTTTAAAAGGTGTATCTGATGCACTAATTGGCGCATCAAAAATTAATTTTACCAACCAAGTTATATATTTAAATCCTAATAATATTGAGACATTTAAACCTATTCCCAGCCATAATAACTTTAGTCTGCGGCGATTCCAATCCATGTGGGCAAATTGCCATTCTTCATTAGAAATCTGCCAATCTAGACTATGTTGTCCCGGTGACGTATTTTTCCCAATTTCTCGCCCTAACTGAAAGTTAATAAAAGTTAGTGCTAATAGGAGAGGTAAATATTGAATATTTAAAGATGCGTAGAAAAAAAGGCTGGCAATCAATAAAGCCCATAGGCGCAATTTTGGCAGTTCCAAAGACCAATAAATAACCAATACACTCAGCAAAAACAGTCCATAAAGAATAGATATAAAGTTCATATTTTAGTCATTATTCATTAGTTTCTCTTCCCTGTCACCTGTCACCTGTCTACTTCACTGGCCAAGGAATCATCGGATCAATGGCTAGTTTTTTCGAGACTTCGTAACCACCAAACCGATTAAGGTGGCTGGGATCGGAAAAGTATTCATTGGCCTTTGGCCAAACTTGACTTAAATCTCTATAAATAAAGTTGGGATTAGTCGCTAATTGCAACATATATATTTGAAATTCTTGTTCATGTTGGCGGCGAAATTGATCTAAATATTCGGAGGTGAGAGGGAGATTAATAAAGACTAAAGGAATATTTCGAGATTGTGTAAATTGCAAAACATCTTGGAAAGCTGCATCTTGTTCTGCTCCTAGTTGGAAGTCTTTATAATCGTTATCGTATTTTCCGGCAACTTTAGGATGTTTTTGATAGTATCTATTAGGATTAAACCTTACAGACAAGGGTAGGAAACCATCAAAGTCAACTGCTTGTGTCAAGGTACTTTCATCTTCAGCATTATCGGTGTTTAATTGAGTGGGTGATGAAGGTTTTGCAGATTCACTAAATATTGGCAGAGATTCCAGTTGTTTGTGGAATAAAGTTTGAATTTGGTCGCGGTGTTGATAGCTAGTGGAAACACCACCAAGAACCTGATTTAACCACTTATTAATAACTTGATAGTTGTTTATCTCCTGTTGGGGTGTTGTTTTAGTATCTTTAGAGGAATTAGCTTGATTTTTTGAGACTTCATCGCTGTCACCAGATATTTGTGCCTGTTTTAGCACATATTCATAACCTGGAGAAGTGGCGATCGCTTTAAATGTTAAGTCATCACGACCACTATTAAAAGCACGAGAACCATCAGCCCACAAAATTAATTTTGGTAGTTCCGATGGCTGTAACACCTGACGAATTACAAAGTCTACAACTTGGGAGGTTGCGCCGTTAATGCCAAAATTAAATACGTCAACATTGGGATAACCTTGACGGGTTAAGGCTTTTGACAACGCGACTGGATCAATTCCCCGCAACGCACGAGAAGAACCAATAATTAAGACATCGGCAGGTTTGCCGTTTTTGGCAATGCGCTGTCTGTATAAGGCTAATTGCTCATCTAATTGCCTAATATTAAAGCTGGGCATGGAAGACCGCGCTGCCAATAAAATAGCTGTGGCGTTGGCTTTATCTTTTAAAGGTGCGGCTCTTAAATCTCTGGGCTGATCGTCTTCTTGAGTAAACCCAGACCCATTAAAGGCTGTATTTTGTGGCTGAGAATTAGTAGTAAAAAATGCTGTTCTTTCGTTTTGATTGTCTCTGGGACTTGCAGATGATTTTGGCTCAGAGGATGATGATGAAATATTGTTAACTTCTGGTGAACTCGGTATGGTGCGAGTCACGATGTAACCCAAGACCCAATCGGTTTGTAGGGTGAGCAATAAACCTAAAGTACCCCAGACTAAGGCAACTTTCACACCTTGAGCATCAGGAATTTGGTTAGCTGACTGATCGCTTTCTGTGAATAACTGGGTATTCAAAAGCCATTGTTTGACTGTGGTAGTTGCAGTTGCTACCCAATCCCGCGCGACTTCGGTGACGAAACTTTGAACTTCTTCTGTAGTTAAGTCAGGACGCAAAATGGGTTCGTCGTCGTCTTGGGTAATTAATTCACTGACATAATCAGCAGTAGCCGCAAATTCTGGGGTAGCCTCTGGAACTAATCGTTGACGCTGGGCTAAATCTACACCATGATGCCAAAAAGGTTCTTTATTACCAGCACGTCTACCATAAACCCGCACTCCAGCAATCCCAGGAATTTTTAATTGGCGAATAAACTGGGTAACTCTGGGGGCTACTTGTTTACGGCTGGGACAAATAGGTGCATCACACATGATGTGAAATAAATCATCTTTCCGCAACAGTAGCACCCGCAAACCGCCTGTTTTTAACTTGCGATCCAAATTGGGATTAAGTAAGCGTTCTAGCAAGAAAATAATTGCTGGTTCATCACCTTCAGCCGCCAATTCTAAAGCTGGAGTAGCCAAAGCAGGATATTCTTTAGCTGGTAAAGTCAGCCAATCAATCCAGTCGGGTTGCTTATCTTCATTGGTTTTCTGTCCGTAAACCGTGGCGGCGAGGATACCTTGAGGCGCGATCGCATCTAATTGCTGTGATATTTTTTCTATACATACTGCTTTCTCTGGTGTGGGGGAGTCAGCAAGCGGTAAACAAAAGATATGTAAGGTAGATTCTTGTAGAGAAACCTGGACAGTAACTTTTAATTCTGATAATACTGCTGTCAATAGACGAGCGATCGCTTGTACATCACCCCACCGCGCCCATTCTTTGAGCATTACTTCCGGCGGTGTTAAGTCAATCCGCAACCGCCAATCATGCCTTGTCTCACCACTAATTTGGGAAACAATCACTGCATCTTTGTAGCCAGTTAGCTTTAATTGCCTTAATTGATGGGCTACTGGTTCGGCTAGTAGTGAAGGATCGGGATTATAGCTTGACTGGCAAAATACCCATAGACGATTAGATACAGCTTGACTATCATCGCTGGCTTCAATCTGCTTAACTTTTACCTGTACCGCCACACCCATAGCACTCAGAGTTTCGCTGAGATAGCGGGCTATGGCGTTGGGATCTCCCCGCCGTGCCAAACTTTCATTAGAAATAATTAACGCGCCCCCAGGGGCTTTAGCCGCATCTTCTAACAGGGCTTTTTCTACCTGTTCTAGATGACGTTCTAGTTGATTTAAGTAAACTTTGTGACACCACTGGGGACGATATTCCCCCTTCTTTCGCCCGTAGACGAATACTTGGTATATTGATGGTTGTTCGTGGCTGGTTAAGACATCTAAATCTGTTTGTTGGAGTGCATGAAGCAAGTCAGATAGAGTCCGCCAGCGTTGAGGACACTCTGAACCTTCACACAAAATATGAAGGTCATTTCCCCGTAATCGGACTTTCACCCCTAAAGTGTTAATCCCTGTTGCTTGGCTTACCCACTGCAATAAGGATTGCTGGCTATCTAATACTAATGTTTTCATGGGCAGTTAACTCTGAAGGAACACAGGTGACAGGTGATAGGGGACAGGTGATAGGGGACAGGTGATAGGGGACGGGTCTACACGTAGTATCATTTACCCGGTGGGAAGCAAGCTATAGTCGGGGTTTAAATCCGCGACTCTTTGCGTAGCGTATTGTAGGCAAAATGTCTTGAATTTTAAATTTTGAATTTTGTAGGCGCAAGCCTTGCCGTTCGCGTAGCGTCTCCTACAGGAGAAGGCTATGAGAGAATTTTGAATTGTTAACGGGGGGTATTGCCTGGACTTGTAAACTAGAACCATAGGTCTATCACATTTTAGATTTTTTTGTTAACAGTTTTGTTACCGTCTGAGCTTGCCAAGTGAGACAGAATAGTCTTATAAGGTTGCAAGTCATACAGATTTTGAGTTTTGCGTTTTATTTTACTCGTTGGCCAATCACTAAGAACAAAGCAATGCCTCCTATTACCCAACAGTCCACAAATGAATCAGGATTGGATTTAGTTCTGTTTAGCATTCCCCAATCTCTCCTCTTACAAATAGGTTCAGCATCTATACTAATGCTGCTTACCACCGGGAAAATATCAGCAAAAGCCCTAGAATCTATAGGGCAAGCCAGTGAAGAATTGTTTCGCGGCGATCGCCTGCCTATTCTTCCCTTCCCCGATGCAACAGAATTAGATAATCACAGTTAAAAAATATACTTACCAAAAACTGCTCAATCGAATGTCAACAAAATCATGATTCAAAACCAGCAAAAGCTTCCTAGGTAAGACTTTTGACTTTTGACTTTTGAACGTCAGTTGCTTTAAGTCGGCAGAGCCGACGACACTTGCTACAACGAGGGAAACCCATGCAAAGCAGTGTCTCCCCAACGCACTGACTCCTTTTGACTTCCGCGTAGCGGCACACCGTTAAACAGCAATCGGCTTTACGAGAGAAGCAAATATGAGTTCTGTTTTATACTCTTTATCTGAATCTGCCAATCTATATCCCACCTCAGAATTATTTTTGCGTCATCGCCTCCAAATAGTGGAAGAATTGTGGGAGTCCGTACTCCGACAAGAATGTGGGCAAAATATGGTGGATCTGTTGCGGCAGTTGCGTGACTTATGTTCACCAGAAGGACAAGCGACAAAAGACCAAGCCATTTCTGCTGTCAAGTTGATTGAACAGTTAAATATTAACGAAGCAATTCGGGCAGCGCGGGGTTTTGCTTTGTATTTTCAGCTGATTAACATCATAGAGCAGGAATACGAACAAAGGCAGCAATTAACTCGCTATTCTGAAGCCGAACAAGAACTAGCCCATCAAGAAAATTCTCACAATATTAACTATTCCTCTAACCAAAATGAAGATGATGTCATTTTCAATGGTTCAGGCGGAATGGACTGGCTAACTAAAAATGGTTCTTCCAGAGAACAAAACAGACAAAAAGGCACATTCGCCGCCCTGTTTCCCCTATTACACAAGTTGAATGTCCCACCTCAACAGATTCAACGCTTAATTTCTCATTTGGATGTGCGGTTGGTATTTACAGCCCACCCGACAGAAATTGTCCGCCACACCATTCGGGATAAACAACGGCAAGTCGTCAAATTACTACAACAACTGGATGCCGTAGAAAACCGGAAGAGCAATGGCGGTGGCTATCCTTGGGAAGCTGGAGAAATCCGCGAAAAATTAATGGAAGAAATTCGCCTCTGGTGGCGAACTGATGAACTGCACCAGTTTAAACCGACGGTGTTAGATGAGGTAGATTATGCCTTGCACTACTTCCAAGAAGTCTTATTTGATGGTATCCCCCAACTGTACAAACGCTTCAAGTACGCTTTGGGGAAAACATTTCCTTGGTTAGAACCACCCAGTACAGATTTTTGTTCCTTTGGTTCTTGGGTAGGTTCAGATAGGGATGGAAATCCATCTGTCACCCCGGAAGTTACCTGGCAAACAGCCTGCTATCAGCGCAAAATGGTGCTGGAGAGATATATCAAGTCAGTCACACAATTGATTGAATTACTCAGTATCTCCATGCACTGGAGCGATGTTTTACCAGATTTGCTGGAATCGTTGGAGTTAGATCAATCCCAATTAAGTGACGTTTACGACGCATTGGCTTTAAGATATCGCCAAGAACCCTATCGTCTCAAACTATCTTATGTTCTGAAGCGGCTGGAAAATACCCGCGATCGCAATTTATCTTTGTACAAGGGCGAAACTCCCACCAACGAAGATAGCCCCATGTACCGTTCAGGTACAGATTTCTTGATAGAACTGCGGATGATTCAGCGCAATTTGACGGAAACTGGCTTAAGTTGCCGAGAACTGGATAATCTCATCTGTCAAGTCGAAATTTTTGACTTTAATCTCACCCAGCTAGACATCCGCCAAGAATCCTCCAGACATTCGGATGCTTTAAACGAGATTCTCGAATACCTGCAACTGTTACCCCAATCTTATAATGACCTCTCAGAAGAACAGCGCGTTGAGTGGTTAACTAGTGAACTGCAAACCCGTCGTCCATTAATATCGTCAGAATTACCATTTTCTGACAAGACTAATGATGTCATTAAAACCTTCCGGGTAGTGCGATCGCTACAACAAGAATTTGGGATTAGTATCTGCAAAACTTACATTATCAGTATGTGTCGTCAAGTCAGCGACGTACTAGAAGTTTTGCTATTAGCCAAAGAAGCCAGATTATTTGACCCGGCGATCGCAGTCGGCACAATTCAAGTTGTACCATTGTTTGAAACAGTCGAAGACTTACAACGCTCTTGCAGCGTCATGCGTCAATTGTTTGAATTACCGTTATATCGTGCCTTATTAGCTGGTGGGTATGAAAGTGCTGAGTTAAAAGTAACGAGTGCTGAGTCAACAAACAACTCACAACTTAGCACTCAGCACGCCTTACTCACCCTTGACTTACAAGAAGTCATGCTGGGGTATTCTGACAGCAACAAAGATTCTGGCTTCTTAAGTAGTAACTGGGAAATTCACAAAGCCCAAAAATCCTTGCAGAAAATCGCCGAAGCATACGGTTTACATCTGCGAATTTTCCACGGGCGTGGAGGTTCTGTAGGAAGGGGAGGCGGCCCAGCCCATGAAGCGATTTTGGCGCAACCAGGGCATAGTATCAATGGCCGCATCAAGATTACTGAACAAGGGGAAGTATTGGCTTCCAAATACTCCTTGCTGGACTTGGCTTTATACAACCTCGAAACCATTACTACAGCAGTAATTCAAGCCAGCCTGCTACGTACAGGGTTTGATGATATCGAACCTTGGAATGAAATAATGGAGGAATTGGCAGCGCGATCGCGGCAGCATTATCGTGGTTTAATCTACGAACAGCCAGATTTTATTGACTTCTTCCACCAAGTCACCCCCATTGAAGAAATCAGCCAGCTACAGATTAGTTCCCGCCCCGCACGCCGTCCCTCTGGTAAAAAAGATTTAAGCAGTCTCCGCGCCATCCCTTGGGTATTTAGCTGGACACAAACCCGCGTTTTGCTCCCTTCTTGGTACGGCGTAGGTACAGCTTTACAAGAATTTTTAGGTGCAGAACCAGAAGAACACCTGAAATTACTCCGCTACTTTTACGTTAAGTGGCCGTTCTTCAAAATGGTCATTTCCAAAGCCGAAATGACTCTAGCAAAAGTAGATATGCAAATGGCGCATCACTACGTCCAGGAGTTATCTAACCCTGAAGACAAACCCCGATTTGAGAAGGTGTTTGAGCAAATCGCCAGTGAATTCTATCTCACTAGGGATTTAGTTCTTCAAATCACTGATCATAGTCGGTTGTTAGATGGTGATCCTGTACTGCAACGTTCTGTACAATTACGTAACGGTACAATTGTTCCCCTTGGTTTTATCCAAGTTTCTCTCCTCAAACGTCTGCGCCAGTCAAAAAATATTGCCACCTCTGGCGTAATTCATTCACGTTACAGTAAAGGTGAGTTACTCAGAGGCGCACTATTAACCATTAACGGTATCGCTGCGGGAATGAGAAATACAGGTTGAAAAGTTATGAGTGCTGAGTTGGGAGTGCTGAGTTTTATAAACAGTCAATAGTCAAAAGCCATTACTGTTGACTATTGACGCTAATGACTAATAAGTAATGACTAAAAATCCAATTTTAATTTGTACCTTTTTAGCACTAACATCAGGATTTTTTGGCAGTTATATTGGCGGACAAATCACTTTGATGCTCCATAGCCAAAAGTGTCAAAATCAGTCTTGGGGATTACAACAAATATGCCAAGTTTGGATAGCACCCGGCGCAACATGGAAAGGTAGTACAACCGGCATTTGGACAGGGACAATATTAGGTGCTTTTACTGGTGGTTTGATAATACGAGAAAATCGTTATTAGTCGATAGCTATCTATTAATGATTAGTTAAATTCATGTGGCTAAAATTACATAGGTGTCAGCCTTCTCACAAAGTATTACAAATTACGAATTATTCCTCATGGCATATAGTGATTTTATGTTAGCTACAATGAAAGAAAATTTTACGCTGATCATTGATGAAAAGCGCAATCTTTTTAAAGAAGTAGTTCCTGTCAAAGCCTCAGTCACTTTAACAACACTTTTACACGAATATATTCAATTGGCAACGGCTATAAATACAGAAAAAGCCCGTTCGGAATTATTAATTATGCAAGTTCTAGCAGAAGCTAGACGACAATTAAGCTGCCAAATTGCTCTATTCTCTGGAACAAATTTTGATGTCGATCACAAGCGTGGATTAAATGGAATTTGTAATTTCATTCTTTGTGATTCAGAAGAACAGTTTTATATTAAAGCTCCTGTAGTTACGGTTGTTGTAGCCAAAAATGAAGACATTAAAAGTGGTTTAGGACAATGTATCGCCACAATGGTGGGAGCGCAAGTTTTTAATCAAAATACACAACAAGAAGTCAATGAAATATACGGGGTTATTACTACTGGAACTAACTGGCGTTTTTTAATTTTAGAAAATCATCAACTATATATTGATATTGTTGAATACTACATTAATGATATTGAAAAAATTTTAGGAATTTTGTTAAACCCTTTTCAATCTACTTTGCTATACACGAATCAATAACTAGGGTGTTATGACTCCTTCATTATTGTACAGAAACAATATGATTACCTAATACCCAGTCCCCAATCCTTAATCCCCTATCCCCAAGATCAGCATGACTGGTAAGATATACCTAGAACTTTAAGAAAAAACTACCATGACTGCTGACACTAACCAAGTAAATGCTACTACTAAGGGTGCTGATGCTATTGATGAAGCGATCACCAAAGGTATCGATTTTGATGGTACACCCATTCCAGTTGCAAAGTTAGACCTTTACACCAAAGTCATGGCATTAGAAGCCAACAGACAACGCAGTGGTGTATCTAATACTATGCGATCGCGCATCATCCGCATTGGGGCAAAACATATCCCCCAACCAGAACTTGATCAATTACTCATAGAAGCAGGCTTTGCACCCCTAAAAGAGAAAGACATTGCCTTTTTCTACGGCGGTAAGTAATTTTGAGCGTAGGCGTAGCCTACGCTCATTTCTACGAGTAATCGCAATGCTAAGTAGTCACAAAAAATTAACTTTATTAGTCAAAACAAGGAACAATAAATCTCTTTCCTTTAGTAGATGAATAAAATATTCTAAAAACATAAAGCAAAAGGAAATATAGGACTTATAAAAAATGTTTTGCCAGGATGATATAACTTAATATAATTTTAGATTTGAACTAATAAATATGACATATAAGTAGCAAATTTGTCATTTGTTATTAGCAAGTAATTTTATAGTTAATCTCAGAGATTGGATAACATAAATGCTTGCAAAAAATCAAAGTACAGTAGTGATTACAGGCGCATCAACAGGGATTGGTGAAGCCTGCGCTTTGCATTTAGACAAATTAGGATTTTGTGTCTTTGCTGGCGTGCGTAAAGATTCTGATGCTCAAAAACTTCAACAGAAAGCCACTCAAAGACTTATTCCTATTTTTTTAGATGTTACTGATGCTGATTCGATTGCATTTGCAGTTGAGACAGTCAAAAATACAGTCGGTGATGGAATTTTCGGTTTAGTAAATAACGCTGGAATCGCCGTTCCCGGCCCATTAGAATTATTACCAATTGCAGACTTTGAACAACAAATGCAAGTGAATGTCACTGGCCAACTAGCCGTCACACAAGCATTTCTTGGTTTATTGCGCCAAAGTCGAGGACGAATTGTCAATATGGGTTCTATTAGCGGTAGAAGTGCTGCGCCCTTTCTTGGTGCTTACAATGCTTCCAAATTTGCACTTGAAGCACTCACTGATGTGATGCGTATGGAGTTACAACCTTGGGGAATTTCAGTTTCCATTATTGAACCAGGTGCGATCGCTACTCCCATTTGGGAAAAGTCTTTCACTCAAGCTGATACAGCAAAGCAAAATTTATCACCATCTGCCCTAAATCTCTACGGTCATGCGTTGACGGCTGTCCGTAAACAAGTAGGAATTCTGGCATCTAAGAGCATTTCATCGGATATTGTAGCTGAGGCTGTTATTCATGCACTCACAGCAAAAAAACCAAAGACACGCTATCTCATCGGTCAAGACGCGAAAATAGGAGCATTCCTCAAGTATCTTTTGCCTGATAGACTGTACGACCGTGTGATTTTATATTCAATGGGTTTATAGATAATTTGCGATCGCACATAGGGCGGCTAATTTCTTGTTCTGAGCTTAAGGATTGCAATTCGCCTGCGATATTTTACCAGGGAGGGGCAATCGCGCCGCTCTCACTAATTTATGGTTTTACAGTAGGTTGTTTCATCAACCAAACCAGCACCCCACCTGTAATCATTACAAGACCTGCAAAACCCAGAAAAAGATTCACTAATAGCCCTGAATCAAAACCACCAGGAAACAACCGAATACTAAATAAGACCACACCACCCACAGCATTCGCTACAATCCACCAACTAGAGTGAGAGATTTGCCGCCTCATTCCTAACCATTGCATCAGTCCGAGTGAAGTACCCCACAAAATACCAAATAACGCATTCATTAACGAACCCCACTCAATCGCAAAAATGAGTAAGGAAAAATCAATACGATACAAAATTACCAAATTCCCTAAAACAACCCCTATAAGTATGCCTAAAGCTGTTAACAAAACCCACCATTTACAGGAAAACAACCGCCTCAGTACTAACCATTGCATACTGCCCAACAGCATACTGCCACACAAAATACCAAATAAGGCGGTTGTGTCATTTACATAATAACTTCCTATGAAATTTATCAAAACTGACCATACAAAACACGTCACAGTATTTGCTAACACCCATTGCAGCCACAAGCCCCATCCAACTGGTTTAGCTTGGGTTGATGTTGAAGTTGTTACTTGTGACTGGGGTGGATTTACTGGCTGAGTTGGTGCAACTCTAGGGGGATTTGTTCTCCTAGTAACCTTTGGTGGATTCAAAGCTTGTTCAATCTCTGCTAACCTTTGCAAAATCACTTGCGTATTTGCAGGACGTTGCTTAGGTTTATGTGCCATCATCTCGTCTAGCAAATCTACCAACAGTGGCGATATATGTAGTGCATGACTACGCCAAGCTATCTCATCATTGTGAGCATCATAAATAGCTGAATCCAGAGGATATTTACCTGTTAACAAATATATAAATGTCCGCCCCAGAGCAAAAAAATCTGATTGGGGTACAGCTTGACTATTCATTTGTTCAACTGGTGTGTAACCTGCTGACGATATCATTGTTACGCCACCTTGTTGATTGACAACGGTTGCTGTGACTTGTCGCGCCGTCCCGAAGTCAATCAGTGTTAGTTCACCAGTTGATCTCAGCATAATATTAGGTGGCTTGATATCCCGATGGAAGAAGTTTTGACTATGTACATCCTCTAAAATAATGACTAATTCCTTGAGCCATTGCATAGCCAAATCTTGATCAATGGGACGTAACTCACGCTTGTGCATATATTGCTCTAAGTCCATCCCCACAATCTTTTCCATCACCAGACAATGAACTGGATTTTGGCTATTTCTCGGAAAATAGACAAAGTACCCATCACTCTCAACTTGGGGAATACCAGGATTATCTAGTTGACTTAAAACTTCTGCTTCTTGCTGAAATAAATCAACTGCCTTTTGCTGGGTGTTAATCAGGACTTTGATAACTTTGGGGGTGTTACTACGCACTTCATTAACTTCAAAAGTCAAGCCAAAACCACCACCACCCAACTGACGCATTACCCGGTAACGTCCTTTTAGTAACAGTTCTGAGCCACAAGTTTGACAAAATAGCTCATCATCACGATTTTGAGGTTGCGTACAACTAGGATTTATGCAGAGGCTCATGGCATCAGCCGGTAAAAGTTTTATCTAGAAGTTTACCAGTGTTAATATATGTTTGACATAAAGTTAAGCACAAGAAGTCAGTGCTTTAACGGAAGAAACCCACCCAACACTGTTAAATCTGGTGTAGGGTGCGTCAGATATCAAAAATGTCTTTATTGACAGCATTTAAGCCGTCTGACGCACCCTAATAATATGCCAGTTGCATAAGTCCTGATTTTCACAAAGTTCTTACAGTCAAAACCTGCGGTGGTGTAGAATCTGGGGGATAAATCACATCTACCTGCACATTACGTCTAGTTGCAGGTGGCATAACGAACTGTACTAATGGTTCTAAAACTTGACCAGTTCTATGCCAAAGATGAACATAACGCGTTTGTTGTTTCCCTTGGTCATCAAAATAACTCAGCTTTACCGTACCTCTAAAAAACGGAAAATCTAACGATGGTTTCCGAAAACGCACGCCACCTTGCGATAATTTATCTTCCTTCAAAGGTGTTTCTAAAGTAACTGTCACCTTTTGAGTTTGATTGGTATTATTTTTCAAGGGCAGACTGAGATTATATTCCACGCCATAATTACCATGCGCTTCATACGCGGTATCAGGATAACGTACCAACATTTTGGCGGTTTGGTTTTGTTCAGTACCCAAGCGACCACCCCGCAGAGTCACTAAGGGGTAAGAAATCCCTTTACCACCTTGAGGGATTGTGAGAGTCGTGGCTTGAGGATTATCCACTAAGTTCGCTTTCCATTGTGAACCTTGAGAAACACCAGCCACCCGGCCATAAATTAACGCCCCGCTAGTAGCATTAGGAGGAGAGGGAGTTTTATCTCTTGGCCCAGCGAAGTTACCGTTATTGAGTAAAGCTTGCCATTCAGCCTGAGTTGGCGCACGGTCTGAACCATTAGCATTTTTCTTGGCAAACATCGCCATACTAGCCGTGTAAACTTTGCCATTACTCCGCAGGCGCATAAAGCTAGACCGACCATTGACAGGTCTTTCTAAATTCCGCACCGGGATAGGATGATTGATTAACATTCGGCTTTGTCCTGGTGGAATGACTAGTTTTGCTGGAAATTCAGCCTGTCGCACCCCCCGCAGTACATCAGCCACAGCCCTAGCCCCTGGCCCGGAGTATACTTTACCATCATTATTTTCTCGGTAAGGGGGTAAGGTGACAAAGGGTGCATCCTGCATCAAATAACTGGCTGCTTGTAATACGCCAATCGTTACAGGTTTTTTACTAGGGTTCTGGATAATTACCCCTATGTATAGGGTTTGTAAATCTTTGGGGGTGTGAGTATAGTGGTGAGCAAATAAATCAAACCGTCCCTGAAAAGGAAAATTGAGGTGGGCGGCTGGGTTTTTTTTGTTATTTGCGGGGAAAGTAGACAGTAAAATACCCTCAGTTTTAACCCATTCTGGGCTATTGCTGTTAAATACAGGGATATTATCTAATTTGCCAGGTAAAGGTCGTATTTCTCCAGGTTGGACGATGATTTGAGGTTCTGGCTTGGGTGAACTTTGAGCAACAGCTGAATTACTTTTATGATTAGTACATCCAGCAGTTGGAGTCAGAGTCAGCCCTAATAAAATTATGAATAAAGGTGATACTAATTTAGTTGACATAAGAAATTGAGTGCTAGAGAAAATTTATGCTAAATACAAGTTCATTTAAGCTAATTTCTGAAAGTGATCGCTATATTTATGTAATATTTAACTTAGTAAATGGAGCTATAATTATGAATCTATTTATATTATTTGTTTTTATATAAAAATAGTTAGAATAGTTTCAAGCTATCTAGATGTACGTTAAATTTGAAATAAGTTTAGTATTTCAGGTCTGAAATCAATTAAATGGAAATACTTATTGAATCGACAAAAGATTTTGAGCAGGATTTAGATAGGTTTAAAAATAAAGAAAAATTTAAAATTATTAAGAAATTAAATCGATACGTTGAAATTCTCTCAAAGAACAAAAAATTATTAGAAAACCAGGCTTTTAAACTCAAAGAAATTAAGCTTAGTGATGATTATGATTCTTCGCTCTACGCCTTAATTATTGATAAAGATATCAGATTAATTCTAACTATTGATGATGACCCAATTTTTAACACTACAGTAATTACATTATTCAGGGTTGTTAATACTGAAGATGCTGCAATTGCATACGCTGCAATCGCAGAGTCTCTCTACCAAGATTTTAGCATCAAACATCAAGAAATTGAGGTTAGTCCTAGCTAATGCCACGGATTAAACCACTTCTAGATGAGCATGGTATTATCCATGAAGCTATGGAGATTTTACCGGATAATCTCAAAATAGATTTTCTAGAAGCTTTGGCTGAACTGGAAGATAATGAATGTCATAGAACCAGAACTTTTCCCAAGACAAGACTTCGTAAAGTCAAAGGTATTAAGCAGGCAATATACCGTGCTGATATCGATAAATTATCTGGATGGCGTATTCATTTGCAATATATTGATGGGAAAATTCATTTAAATGATATTATTGAAGGTCAGCGTCATGATGATGTAATTGAAGTGATTAAATCTAAAAAGCATAGATATGATTAGTGTTATAAATTCTATTTATAAATAATTAAAAAATTCCTCTGGAACTAATCTAAGTTCACTAGATTGAAAGCGGGCAATATCTATCCACAATGCGGTATGCTGATGATGCTCAGATTCAGAAAATACTAAACTTTCTAATTGGTAAAATTTAGAATCAGCAAAATCACATTGATAAAGTTGAATAACTTCATGTCCTTTGCGACCATTGTATATAAATATATTTTCTATACAACCTAAGTAGCGAATATTAGTTAAATCTGCCTGAATCTCTTCTTGGAATTCTCGTTTTAAAGCTTCTATACTAGTTTCACCAAAGTCAACACCGCCACCCAAAGCGCGGTAAAATTTTGATTGTTTCACAGGGTCATAACCTTCAGAGACAAAAATTCGTTTTTCATCCTGAATTAGCCCCAAGGCTATCACCCGGATTTCATTGTGTTTACCCATTGTCCTTAATTAATTATCGTAAATAGAGTAAGTACGACTATCACTATCTTCGACAGGCCAATCTTCGTTTTCGCCGCCAATATACAAGGCTTCGATGGTGACATATTCTTGACTGATTTGGGTGAGAGCATTGATTAAAATATCTAAAGCGATCGCATCGCTTGTTCCCAAGTCAAACCAACAACGTCCCCACTCTCCTTCATACTCAAATTCACCCATGTTGTGCATTAACGCCAGTAGGCTTTTGTCATAACCTTGGGTGTCATAGTCCATATAACTTAGATCCAGCCCTGTTTCCTGCACTTGCAGATTTTCAGCATTAAATCCACCTAACTTTCCTAAGTAAAACCAGGAATTAAATACTTCCTCTATATACTGTTTTTCACGTTGAGAAGGGACTGTACTAAATTTCAGCCAAATCCAAACATCAAATTGATTAACTTCACGAAATTGAATGTACATCTTGGTTATTAGGGAGTGGGGAGTTACTTCGACTGCGCTCAGTAACCAGGGGAGCGGGAGACAAGGGAAACAAGGAAGACACGGGAGGTAAAAGGCAAAAGAAAAGAATCTTTTTACTTTTTACTGCCCAATTCCCTATGCCCAAGTCTTAATCACCCACCTGAATTATTTATTTAAACTGTTTACAGCACTATTGCGTTCACGTTCGATTTGTTTTACCAAATCTCCGGGGAGTTGAGATTTTTTGGTTAAGGCTTTGTCAAAATTAGCGATCGCTTCTTTAATTAGTGGCTGGTTTTTGTCTTTTGTACCCTGTTCTTTGAGAATTTGGGCTTTTAGATAATACAACTCTGGGTTGTCTGCTGCAACTTTTATGGCGCGGTTGGCGTAATCTAAGGCTTGAGAGTATTGTTTTAAGTCACGATAAGCGATCGCAATCCCTCGATGAGCTAAATATTCAGGTGCTGCATTGGTTTCTAAACGTTCAATTGCTTCATCTGGGTTAGCAAAGGGTAAACTAACAGCCAGCATCAAATCCATATAACCCTTAACCAAGTTCAGTTCTGGGTCTTTAGGAGAAATCGCCTCAGCTTTATCTAGATGTTGATAAACTTGTCTGAGCCGAGTTAAGGCTTTGGGTGCGCCTTTGATTGTCCCTTCACGAGTAAGAATGACTGCTCCTGACAAAAATTGCCCGACAGCACTGTATATATTACCCCGTAATTCGTCAGTAGCAATCAATTTTTGCCCAGTTTCTAGAGTTTTTTGGCTGAAATTGTCTAGTCCTGCCAAATCCCCGTTAATGTATGCTAAAGATGCCTTCATCGCATAAGCTAGCGGTTCATTTGATTCGCTAGACACTGCTTGTTTGAGATAACGTTCTGCGGCTGGATAATCACCTTTGTAAAAAACTGCTTTAAACGCCGCTTCTGTGTTGTCGCCAATCTTACGTGGCTCACTAGTACGAAACGGATCACCAGCTAGAGTTGGACTTAGTGAAAGATTCAGTGCGATCGCCACACCAAAAGTCACCTGAGCTAGTCTAGTTAATTGGGAAAATCTTAGCATTTGAGGAGAAAAGAACTTTTTAGTCATTACTAGCCTCAGAAAAATTGCGGTTGAAATGGTTTTATATGTTACTTAAAATGCAGAAAAAAGGTAACTAAAAATCACCTCTGTTTAAGCCGTAATCATCTATATACTTAGACACAAGTAATTTTTCCAAGTTCCCATATTGGTTGTAGCTATTACTAATGACTGAATTTGTCAGAATGAGAAAATAAAGATAATTGTGACTGCTTGATTTGGAATTTTAATGAATAATACTCTATGAACCCTTACCGAATTTTCTAGTTGCTCTGGTTGTAGTTAATCTTAATTAGTGAGTTCTTCGCCAACTTTTTAGTAATCTTAACAAATGCTCTATCTCAGAAATCTAACTTATCATCCCACAGCTTGCCCAACAGCAATTCTTAAATCTGTTAATTTGGAATTACCACCCCAAAAGCTAGGTTTAATTATTGGCCCTAGTGGTTCTGGTAAAAGTACCTTACTGGAGATATTATCTGGGCTGGCTGAACCGACATCAGGTAATGTTTTTTGGCGAGAACAAGAACTTATTGCTGAACAGCTACAACAATTAGCTGGGTTAGTATTTCAGTTTCCAGAACGGCACTTTTGCGGGGGTACAATTTTAGAAGAATTACGTTTAGGGCATCCCGAACTAGGAACTGAACGCGTTAGGCAAGCATTAAGCGAAGTAGGATTAGAGCATTTATCCCTTTCCGCCGCACCTCATGCTTTAAGTGGAGGACAGCAACGCCGTTTAGCCTTAGCAGTGCAACTGATTCGCCAGCCAAACCTATTATTATTAGATGAACCGACAGCAGGCTTAGATTGGTCAATGCGTCGGCAATTAGTGAGTTTATTAGCAAAACTCAAACAAGATTGGACATTGTTAGTGGTAACACATGATGCCGGTGATATGCTAGCGATCGCAGATCGTTGCTGGACACTCAAACAGGGTGAACTAGAATCAGTAGACCCTGCAACACTTGAAGCTAAGGCAAAAGAAGCTCAAGCAGCAGTCTGAAATATGGGTATAGGGAGACAAAACAGACAAGGTAGATTATATCTTTTATACCCAAACCCCAATGCTCAATCCCTATTGACCTTTTTTGAATTGATTCGACTAATGACTAACTCATTGCCAGAAATGGCAGAAATTTGGCAGCAAACTCTTAATTGGCAACCTACTGACGAACAGAACACGGGATTTCAGCAACTGTATGAATTAATCTTGGAAGGGAATCGTCAGTTAAATTTAACTCGCATTACCGAACCTCAAGAGTTTTGGGAAAAGCATCTTTGGGACTCTTTGCGGGGAATTGCACCACAGCAAAAATTTATCTCGTCTCTCGAAACGGGTGCATCTGTAATTGATATTGGTACAGGTGCTGGGTTTCCTGGTATTCCTGTAGCCATGATTGCACCTAATTCGACAATTACCTTGGCCGATTCTACCCGCAAAAAAATTACTTTTATAGACCAAATATTGAGCGAACTTGCTGTTACCAATGCTAAAACTCTTATTGCAAGGGCTGAAGAAATTGGTCAGCAAAGACAACATCGAAAACACTACGATATAGCATTAATCCGCGCTGTTGGTAATGCCTCAGTGTGTGCTGAATATACTCTCCCTTTACTCAAGGAAGGTGGTTTAGCAGTAATTTATCGTGGTACTTGGACGGAGGAAGAAACTACAACTTTACAAAATGCAGTCAATCAATTGGGTGGCGAAATCGAATCAATTGAAGAGTTTACGACACCTCTAACTAACAGTATTCGTCATTGCTTGTATCTACGCAAGGTAGCAGCTACACCAGCTAAGTTTCCCCGTGCTGTAGGTATACCTACTCAAAATCCACTTTAACAGAAAAATATTTGTACAAATAATCAGCGATGACTGACTTTCGGGCGCAGATAATTGCATTCCTCACTCCACATCAACACTCTCCCCCTGCGATTCCACAAGGTCAAACTTCACCTTGTTATATAAATCCTGTAAGCAAATTTCAAAGGGGATATTAACCAAAGATATTTTTTCATCTTCTGCGTCATACTCGCGTAAATTCCATTGCTTTTTACCCGTTTTAGAAAAATGTTCTATGTAGATTTGGGTTTGATCAATTAATACATATTCTTGGAAGGTAGAAATTGTCCGATAAATCTGAAACTTATATTCGCGGTCATAACCTTTGGTAGACTCAGATAAAACTTCAACTATTACCTGTGGGTTGAGAATCATATCTGTGCGGTTATGAAAAAATTCCGGTTCACCCGCCACAATCATGACATCTGGGTATGTGTAAATACGCCTTTGAGGTATCCATAAACGAACATCACCCATATAAACGCGATAGTTTTGCTTTCTGAATGCAAAATTCAACTCAGTGCTTAAATTAAGTGCTATTTGATTATGATTTACTGTTCCACCTGCCATTGGAATTATTTGCCCGTCAATATATTCACTTTTGTATTCAGCCGCTTCTTCTAGTGCTAAATATTCCTCTGGGGTGTAATATCGCTGTTGCGTTATTTGCATAATTTTATTAGGTAGCGACAGCCTCAAGAGATTTTAACAATCTTACTAAACACTTTAACTCAGTCGTTAGGCAAGATATGCTACTGCTCTATATTCTAAATTACGAATTACGTATTACGAATTACGAATTATCCCCAAAGTCTTCTACCAGATTTTCCTTTAAGTCGATCGTGCGTATCTGCTAATAAAGCAGGAATATCTAAGTTTTCTGGACAACGAGGTAAACAATCACCGCATTCTGTACAACGGTTGGCTTTCATTCCTGGAAACCAATGACCAGCGTTTTCAAACATACCATAACGATATTGCCCGTAATCTGTCATGTCATAGGCTACTGCTAGATTGTGTAACCGCAAAACTTCGGGAATATTAATATTTTCTGGACAGGGTAAACAATCATAGCATTGACTACATTTTTCAGTTTCTAAAATTTGGTTTTGATGATTTTCTAAATTTTGAAAAATTAACTTTTCGGCTGATGTTAGCTCACCATTACTATCAGCAACTTGTAACGGTTCGATTAATTCTTCTGGGTTAGCTGACCCTATACTCAGGGTAGTGATGCGGTTGTCACTTAATAAAAACCGATAGTTTAATTCTAAAGGTGAAAATGGCTGACACAAATCTTTGAGGGTTTGCGGTGGCGTGTATAGCCGTCCTCCCTTGTCTGCTGGAGAAATAATAAAAACGCCCATGTCCTTCTCAGTTGCTAACTGAATCGCTGGCGCGTTTCTTTGGAAAAAATAGTAATAATGCAGATTGACAAATTCAAATAAATCTGTATTTATTGCACCTTGAATTACTTCTAATGATCCGTGGGTGGAAAAGCCAACGTGTCTGACTCTACCGTCAGCGATCGCCTCCGCAACGGCTGTCATACAGCCACCTTGGGCTTGTACCAACTCCAGATGTTCCCAAGTATTTAAACCATGAATTCCTAAGCAATCTAGATAATCTAAGTTCAATCTAGTTAAGGATTCATCGATGCACCGCCGCATACTATCAGCATCAGCAGTGGGTGGAATTTTGGTAGTAATATACACTTGGGAACGGGTTACTGATAATCCAAGAGCGATCGCTGCACCCAGATACTCCTCACTTTTACCGTAACCTCTGGCTGTTTCTATATGATTAATTCCCATTTCTAAGGCTTTGGCTATGGTTCGCTGTGCGGTTTCAACATCAGCAAGATAGCGCATTGTACCTAGAGAAAAAACAGATAGATAGAGATTTGTTTTCCCAAAGCGTCGGTAGTGCATAAAGTTAAGTTCTCAGTTGAAAGTGCTGAGTTTTGGTAATTCGTAATTAGGAAATTAGATTTTGTTTGGGGTTCAGGTTTGTACTTGTAGCTATTTAGCACGCTGCTCACACCCCGCTAACAGCACTCAGCACAGGCTAAACGCCCCGCTACCGCTAACAGCACAGGCTAACGCCGCGCTACCGCTAACAGGACTCAGGACTCAGCACTCAGCACTCAGCACTCAACATTCAGCACTCAGCACTGATTTAACTTTCGTCATTACCAAATCGTTTAATTAAATCTTCAGGACGAAGGTTAGAAATAAATTCTCGAAAGGCTTCTTGTTCTGCTTCATCAGCATCCCGATCAACAGGAATAGAAGCATCAGCAATGACTTCTTCCATTACCCAAATTGGAGTATTTGTACGCAGTGCTACAGCGATCGCATCACTAGGACGCGCATCAATTTCTTTTTTAACTTCGCCTTGTTGAACAATTAATGCTGCATAAAATGTATCCTTCTGCAAAGAATGAATAATTACTTTTTCTAGAGTCATACTCCAGGTTTCTAGAATATTGACAATTAGGTCATGGGTTAAGGGTCGAGGAGGCTTTTGATTCTCCAATGCGCCCATAATTGCCCTAGCCTGTTCCTGACCAATATAAATTGGCAACGCCCGCCGATCTGAGGCATCTTTTAATAAGACTATTGGGCTACGGGTTATGGCATCTAATGCTATGCCAGCGACTTTCATTTCAATCATTGGCTAACCCTCTACACTCCTTTGAGTGCTTAATCGTTAAGTGATAAATCATACCCTCAAGCAGGTAACTAGGATCAGGAATAAACATAGGCATCGTTCTCTATAATTGCTTCTATTAAACTCCGAACTGGTTGTGAACACCAGAGTAAATTAAATGGGTCTTTGTAGACAATAACCTTCTTAACCAAGTATGACTTGTGAAGGATGCGATTGTGTTAATTACCTTATAATAAATACAGTCAGAAAATATACTCAAAATTTTCGACATTCTTGTGAGAATTACCAGTGGATTTTCGGACAAATTAGGCAATAAATAGAGTTAGTTTTGCAAAATAACAGTGTTTACAGGATTAATTCAAGCATTAGGAACAATCAAACCTTTAGAGGGTGATTCATGGCAAATTACTTGTGTGAGTCAGTCATCCTTAATTATGCAGGATCTGGCTTACGGTGACAGTGTTGCTGTAGACGGTGTTTGCCTAACAGTAGAAGAAATTTTGCTAAATGGATTTATCGCCTCAGCTTCCCCAGAAACTTTGCGCCGTACAACTCTAGGCTACGAACAGACACAACAAAGCTACGTTAACCTAGAAACTTCACTACGCGTTGGTGGTAAAGTGGGGGGTCATTTTGTTATGGGTCACGTAGACGGTGTAGGCCGCTTGCTAGATGCTCAACAGACTGCTAGTTCTTGGGAAATGACTTTCACTGCACCCGAAGCGATCGCTCGTTACATTGTCCCCAAGGGTAGTATCACTGTCAACGGCATTAGTCTGACGGTAGCTGCTTACGATCCCGAATTATCTCAGTTTAGCGTAGCGGTTATTCCTCTCACCTATGCTGACACCAATCTTCGCTATCTCGTTTCTGGCAGTTTGGTAAATTTAGAAGGCGATATTCTCGGCAAATACGTGGAAAAGTTGCTTCACCCTGGCAAAAAATCTCTCACAACCATAGATAATTCCAGTTTCAGTGAAGTTACACCCGCATTTTTAGCAGAACACGGGTATTTATAGGGATTGGGGATTGGGGATTGGGGATTGGGGATTGGGGAATAGGAAAAGTCTTGCTTAACTCCCCCTGCTCCCCCTGCTTTCTACTCCCTCTTCAACGCCTGTGCTGTTTGTACGCCTTGCAATAACTGGCTGAGGGCAACCTGTAATTGTACACCGGGGTCAACAGCCACCCATCCATTCTGTGTGAGGTGACGGACTTCAAAGTGGAGGTGGGGGCCTGTGGAGTTACCAGTGCTACCCACTCGCCCAATTACAGTTCCTGCTTCTACCCACTGTCCTGGTTGAACCAAGATTTCTGACATATGACCGTAGAGGGTTTGTTGTGCAGAACTGTGGTTGAGGACGACGGTTAAACCATAACCACCCAACCAATCAGCAGTGGATACTTGACCTCTAACAGTTGCCAAAATGGGTGTACCCAGAGGCGCACCTAAATCAGTACCAGCGTGGAAACGGCGATCGCCTGTAATGGGGTGAACTCGCCAGCCAAATAAAGATGTAATGGGCGATGCTACAGCTAAGGGATACATCATGCCACTACCACCACGGTAGGCTAATGTACCTGTGTAGGGAATTTGTGGCAATACTGATGCCAGGGGGATGTCATAAGCTACGCTGCTCACACGAGGAGCGATGTTCCCTTCTGCCATTGGTGGTGTTAGTGTACCACCACTCGGTGCAATGGGAGTAGCACTAACTCTAGTGGTGGCGAATTCGCTGGGGTTGGGAATAAATCGGTTAGCTTGAAAAGCCCCTTTATTGACGCTACCAGAATTCACCTGAGAACCACGCCATCTGCTTTGGCTGTTCGCATTAGCTAGGGGACGGACTGGAGATGTCGTAGCTAACTGAGCATTTTGACTTTTTCTCAGCCATGTGGGGGATGATTTACCACTGGAATTAGCTACAGATGGTGTTTGAGCGCACGCGCTACCAGCTACCCCTTGTCCAGAAGACAAAATCGTGCGACAACCACTAGAACGTTCTGTGAGAATTACAGAATTTGGTGCTTGATAAGTACCCGCAGTATTGGGGTTGTAATCTTGGGGGTCAATATAGGCGTTGTTATAATCCTGCTTGGGTTGCCGAACTGTAACGCTTTGATTCTTATCTGATTCGTTAGATGGCTGGGCAACTACTGGTTTTTTATTAGTTAATGATGGTTGAGCAACTGCTGGTTTCTTATCAGGTACGGAAAGTTTCGGGGTAGTTACTTCTAGTTTTGGTTTAACCTTTGAGTCTTGCTCTGGTGCAACTTGGGAAGTTTCCACTTGCGGTTGTGACTTTTTCACACTCAAAACTGGCTCAGTCGGCTCAATCTCAACTTTGGGTTTAGATTGTCTGACTGGTTTTGGTGATTGAGAAACTTCTGGTTTACGTAGTCTTTGTCTGAGTTGGGTTTGCCGTTCAGATAATTTTGGTTGGGGTTGAGATGCTGTTGGTACAACAACATCTTTTTTCACGAAATTTGTGGCTGCTGTCGGTTGGGAATTTTCAATAGTAGGAACGATGTTATCTATTGATTTTTCTGTTTGAGCAAACACCATACCGCCACTTAGGAGGCTAACGCTACTTAACCAACACAGACTTTGTGCTGGTAGAGTATGGGCTAAGTGTTTTTTTGGATTATGGGCAGATTTATTGCGCTGCGTCATTTTTTCTCTCAGTTGAGTTGTGTCTTCTTGGTCTAAAGAGATGATGCTAGTGGTTTGTCTTGCCCAAAGAGCGAAATTATGAACAAACCTAATATGAACCTCAAGACTTACGATAACCCAAACTAATCTTACCGGGTTCTAAATAAATTTCTGGTGTTTTCATATCATTTATGCGATCAGTCTCTAAGGATACTCGTAAACTCCCTTGAGGTGTTACGCCGACAACATTGCCTGCTAGATCGTTGACGTAAACGCGATCGCCCATGTTCACCAAAAATTCTAAATAGCGAGACAATAGTACACTTACTCCTTCTTGCAAAAGGCAAGCCATACCGGATTCTATTCCCAGTAAAACCTTACAGGTTAACATTTCCAGACAAGGGATTGGGGATTGGGAACTGGGGACTGGGGACTGGGGATAAGGGGCAATGGGGACTAGGGACTGGGAGACAGAATTTGTATAAGTATTCTCCCCCTGCTCCCTGCCCCCTGCTCCCCTGCTCTGTTGCCATGATTGTAAATTGATGCCTGTCTCTGGCACTGGATTTGACCAGTTAATGCCAACGCCAATCACAGCTTGTGTAATTTTGCCTTGGTTAACTTTGGTTTCTGTTAAAATGCCGCCTAATTTACGACCATCTAATACTAAATCATTCGGCCATTTAATCCCTACACTAATACCACATTGACGCAACTGATGAGCAATGCCCCAAGCAGTAGCTAAAGTTAGTTGGTAGCTGGCGTTAGCTGCTAAATTAGGGGCGATCGCCACAGAAAGATATAGTCCCCCTATTGGGGAAGTCCACTGTCGTCCCCATTGTCCCCTGCCTGCTGTTTGCTGTGTGGCAATAACTACAGTTCCTACACCTGCCCCTTGGTTGATTAATTCCCATAGGGTGCGGTTAGTGGAAGGAACACTGTCAAAAATGTGTAGAGAAAATGGTAAATCATCATACTCACGTCCTGCGGTGAGGGCGGTTAGTAATTTTTGCTGATCAAGTTCCACAGCCATTAAGCGAAATTCCGTTGTTCAAGTTAACATTGATTGGCGGATAAGTTTCTGTTTAGGTTGGGTTCAAGATGCACACTTGGCATTGGCATAATTGGGAGGGACTACCATACCTAACTTGTAGTCTCTTAAAAAATTGGCAGCACGGCTTTTTTACTCAGCAATTTTGGCCGCGATCGCCCCAGGAATTAACGCAGGTGCTGCACCCAGAAGCATCAGCATATCGCTTGAAACAGGTACATGGCAACACAGTTCTCACCCCCACGGAAGTAGAGAGCAATCTGGATGTAGAAGATGCCCTAGCTTTGGCAGATGGTTTAATGAGTGAAGTACCCTTACAAGCAATATGGGTAGCAAGTGCCGATTGCACACCTGTTTTGATTGGCGATGTGAAAACTGGACAGGTGGCAGCATTACACGCAGGTTGGCGGGGTACAGCCAAAAAAATTGTCCCCGAAGCGATCGCCCGGATGCAACACCAAGGTAGTCAGTTATCAAACTTACGGATTGCGATGGGGCCAGCCATTGCAGGCGAGGTTTACCAAGTTTCTGTGGAGGTAGCAGCAGAGGTTGGAAGCAGCATCATACCACATAATGACACCCACAAAATTGTTCATGGGTTACACGAGCTACCCCATTCACCATTATTAGCTGACCCCGAACCAGGAAGGGTAAGGCTAGATGTGCGACGAATCAATGCTTTGCAAATAGAAAATTTAGGTATTAGTGTAGAGCAAATAGCGATCGCACCTTATTGTACTTACCAAACTCCAGAGCATTTCTTTTCTTACCGACGTGAGCAACAAAAAAAAGTGCAGTGGTCAGGAATTGTTAGTGCGACTTGAAGCGAAGTTCCATGATTGGGGACTTCCAAACTTAAAAATATCCAAATATTTTAGGGTGTGTCATGCAAATAAAACCTGGAAATACCAAGAAATTATTTGTACGGCACACCCTAGCCCTTTTTGATACTTTTTTACCTGGGGACTGCACTCAACATTTTTGTTCAAATCGGCAAGCGATTAATATCTTTATTACAACCAATCACTACCATTGCTGAACCCCGTTCTAAACGCTTGTAAGGATCAGGATTAATTTGAAATTTGCCATCATGACTCACAGCTAACAAATTTAACCCATAACGGTTACGCAGTTGGAGTTCTGCAACAGTTTTACCGTGAAATTCATCAGGTACGATGACTTCAACAATACTGTTATCTGGGTCAAGGTCAAATCTGTCTAATATAGATGGTTTAGTAAGTGTACGTGCTAAAGCACAACCTGCTTCATATTCAGGAAAGACAACATGATCAGCACCTACCCGTTTTAACAACTTGTAGTGAACTTCACTAGAAGCCTTGGCTACTACGTGAGGTACACCACATTCTTTCACATTTAGAGTTGTGATAATACTTTCCTGAACATAGTTGCCAATAGCTACAATTACCGTATCAAATTCATATATGCCTGCTTCTTTCAGTGCAGCCGGCTCAGTAGAGTCTAATTGTAAAGCATGACCAACTATGTCTTCAGTCAATGCTGCCGATACGCGTTTTTCATCAATATCTGTTGCTAACACTTGGTAGCCTAATTTATGCAGTGTTGAACAAACAGAACGACCAAAACGACCTAACCCAATTATGGCGAATTGGTGGTTATCTCTACGTAAACTACGAAAAAAACCTAACGATGAAAGATTCACAATGTAATCCTTATGATCAATCCCTGTATTTAGGGCAAAAACGTTAGACTGACTTATTAAAAAGTTTTATTTTTTGCCTGTTCTTTTACATATTATCAGGAGTCAATAGTCATGAGCCATTCTCTTTCTTGTATTCTTTCTCGCCTTGTCTTCTTCCCCTACGTACCTCCTCCCTAACTAACCCACGAGTAAATTTTCTTCAGGATAGTGAATTCTGGTAGGTTTGGGATCACCTAATAGAGATGACATTAGCAATAAAACACCAACTCTTCCTACATACATTGTGATAATTAAAATTATTTTTGCTGCTGTGGAGACGCTGCTGGTAATGCCAGTAGAAAGTCCTACTGTAGCAAATGCTGATACTACTTCAAACAAAATTTGAATAAATTCTAGTTTGGGGTCTGTAAGAGCTATGATAATTGTGGACAAAATAACTGTAGAGACAGAACCGACTAAAACACCAACAGCTTTTAAGATTAAAGGAATTGCAATTTTACGCTCATACAATAATACTTCTTCTTTACCTTGAAGAATTGCTTTAGTGCAGCTAGTTAATACGCGTAATGTAGTGGTTTTGATACCGCCACCCGTCCCACTAGGACTAGCACCAATAAACATAAGTGCAATAGTAATAAATAACCCAGCAGTTGTCATTTTACCGATATCTATAGAGTTAAAGCCAGCAGTTCGAGTTGTAACTGATTGAAACCATGCTAATAATAAATGGTTGCTAATACTTTGTAAGCCAAAAGTATTGGGGTTTCTCATTTCTATACATAAAAATGCAACTGTCCCCAAAGCTAAAAGTATTAATGTTGTACTGGTAGCAACTTTAAAATCTAGAGAAAATACTAAGGTAGCCTTTTTTTTGACCAGGCGATCGCGCAACCATATATACATTTCTAAAATTACCTGATATCCAATCCCTCCAAAGATAATCAAAAAGGTAATCGTGAAGACGACTAACCAAGATGACTGATATTTTACTAAACTATCTTGAAATAAACTAAATCCGGCATTATTCCAAGCACTAATACTATGAAAAATTGCCAACCAAATACCTCGATTCCATCCATAATCAGTGACAAAAGTTGGTAGTAATAATAATATGCCTGTAATCTCAAAAATCAGCGTTGTGGCAATAATGGAGCGAATGACTTGCGTGCTACCACTCATCCCTGGACGGTCTAAAGCTTGTTGGATAGCAACTTTTTGGCGTAAATCAAACCTACGTCCAATCAGCAAAATCAGAAAAGTTGTAGTTGTCATGTAGCCCAATCCACCAATTTGAGCCAACATCAAAATAAACAACTGACCCCAAAAGGAAAAATAAGTACCAGTATCCACTACTGCTAAACCAGTAACACAAACTGCGGATGTTGATGTAAACAATGCCACTACAGGATCATTCCATGTACCATTACTGGTAGAAAACGGCATCATCAGTAAGATAGTTCCTACGGCGATGACAGCCAAAAACCCCAAACAAATTGTGCGAGAAACAGTCATAAACAATTCAAAATTCAAAATACCCTACGGGAAGGCAAGCCTACAAAATTGTGTAATCTGGTACTTACTGCTGTATCAAGTAAGACAGGAAATTAATCAATAAATTTTTCCTGGGAGAGTTGATAAACTTTAACCTCCCAGGAAACAAAAACTTTCTTATTTAATTAAAAACACACATGGTAGCCTACGAATATGTTTTTTTAAATTTAGCTTTGTCTTAACACTGCTTTTTTCATGAGTGCAACACTTTACCAGCGAATCCAGCAATTTTACGATGCGTCCTCTGGTCTGTGGGAACAGATTTGGGGCGAACATATGCACCACGGCTATTACGGTGTGAATGGGACTGAAAAAAAAGACCGTCGTCAAGCGCAAATAGATTTAATCGAAGAACTGTTGAGTTGGGCAGGGGTAGAGACAGCAGAAAATATTTTAGATGTAGGCTGTGGTATAGGTGGTAGTTCTCTCTACTTAGCAGAAAAGTTTCAGGCTCAGGCTACAGGCATTACTTTAAGTCCAGTACAAGCTGCTAGGGCGACAGAACGCGCCCAAGAAAAAGGGTTGAGTGCTAAAAGTCAGTTTCTTGTAGCAAATGCTCAAGCCATGCCTTTTGATGATAATACTTTTGACTTGGTATGGTCACTGGAAAGTGGTGAACATATGCCAGATAAAACCAAATTTATGCAAGAGTGCTACAGGGTGTTAAAACCTGGTGGTACATTCATTATGGTTACATGGTGTCATCGCCATACTGATGAATTGCCACTATCAGCAGATGAACAAAAACACTTGCAGGATATTTATCAAGTGTATTGTTTGCCCTATGTAATCTCTTTGCCTGAGTATGAAGCGATCGCACGTCAATTACCATTAAACAATATCCGCACTGCTGACTGGTCGCAGGCTGTTGCCCAATTTTGGAACATCGTTATAGATTCTG
Organism: Anabaena sp. UHCC 0399; assembly: GCF_034931465.1. Classification (NCBI taxonomy): domain Bacteria; kingdom Bacillati; phylum Cyanobacteriota; class Cyanophyceae; order Nostocales; family Nostocaceae; genus Anabaena; species Anabaena sp. UHCC 0399. The sequence goes on from NZ_JAYGGZ010000054.1 coordinate 30,065, forward strand.
CGATTACTCCCCAAGCAATATTAGGATTATTGCGTGCTGGTTGGACTACCATTCAAGGTGCATTATCCCTGGGTTTGATGCGTCGCGGTTATGAGCGTGGGTTGATTAAGTTTGGGTTACTGTGTGGGAATAAGTAGGCTAGAGGTGACAGGTGACAGGTGAAAAATTCTCCCTTGTATCCCTGATCCCTACCCCTACTCCCCAAATTCTGTGACAATGGATGAACGTCCAGCCGCAATATCTACCTATCCAAGCTACTCATGACTCAGAGTTCTCAAAACAGTCCTTTGCAAAGTAAACAATTGCCGTCACCTTTCCAGTGGCTTTATGCTTTTTGGAAGTTTTCGCGCCCACACACAATTATTGGTACAAGTTTAAGTGTATTGGGTTTATATTTAGTCGCTGTGGCAATTAGTTCTACAGGTTTTGCTGTGACTCAAATCATGCCTGTTTTGGGTGCATGGATTGCTTGTTTATGTGGCAACGTTTATATTGTGGGGCTAAATCAACTAGAAGATGTTGATATTGACAAAATTAATAAGCCTCATCTCCCCCTAGCTTCAGGAGAATTTACCCGGAAACAAGGGCAAATAATCGTGATGATTATGGGGATTTTAGCTTTAGTTTTAGCATTACTAAATGGCCCTTATTTATTGGGTATGGTGGCTGTGAGTTTAGCAATTGGTACAGCTTATTCTTTGCCACCAATTCGTTTAAAACAATTTCCGTTTTGGGCAGCATTGTGTATTTTTTCCGTGCGGGGGACTATTGTTAACTTAGGGTTGTTCCTGCACTTTAATTGGGTACTACAGAAAAATCCATCAATTCCTTTGGCAGTATGGGTATTAACTTTATTTATTTTGGTATTTACCTTTGCGATCGCTATTTTTAAAGATATCCCTGATATGGAAGGCGATCGCCTCTACAATATCACCACTTTTACTATTCAATTAGGTTCACAGGCTGTATTTAATTTGGCACTTTGGGTAATCACAATTTGCTACTTAGGTATGGTGATAGTTGGAGTTCTACGTGTAGAGCCAATTAACCCAGCATTTTTAGTCATCACCCATTTAGTTGCATTATGTTGGATGTGGGTGAGGAGTTTAGCAGTAGACTTACAAGATAAAAAAGCGATCGCTCAATTCTATCAATTCATCTGGAAGCTATTTTTCTTAGAATATTTAATGTTCCCCATTGCCTGTCTTTTGGCGTAAAATCATGTTAGATAATTTGCAAATAAATGATATTTTGGCAATTATTGTAGTTGCTATTGGGGTTTTCTTGCTAATTTATTTTGCTGGCAAAACTTTAGTTACCGCTAATTTATTCCAACAAGGTATTAACTTTTCTCAACAAAAAGACTATCCAGGTGCAGAAACTGCTTTTCGGAAAGTGATTAATATCAACTCTACTAATGATGTCGTGCGGTTATTTTTGGGTGATGTTTTAAAAGCGCAGGACAAAATGGCAGAAGCTACAGAATTATATCAAGAAGTAATTCAACGTAGTCCTAAAAATCCTGAAGCTTATCTAAGACTAGCCAATATTTTGATGCAGCAAAATCAACAAGAAGAAGCAACAATTAATCTCAGAAAATCTCAAGAACTATTCCAAAAACAGCGTCAACCTCAAAAAGCTGCAAGAATTAGTCAAGTTTTAGATAAAATGGGTTCTAAATCAACTTAAGACCTCTTGCAAAAGTCCAAAAATGGGATGTGCCATTTTGAATGGAATGTAGAATCTTTGAGATGTTTCGCTTTGCTCAGCATGACAGCTTCAGCATTTATGCAAGAGGTCTAATGACTAATGACTAACACAGGCAAAGTCTATCTTGTGGGTGCAGGGTTGGGAGATGCAGCTTATCTGACAGTAAAAGCTGATAATCTTTTGGCTCTGGCTGAGGTTTTAATTTACGATGCCCTAGTTGATGAACAATTATTAGAGTGTGTATCACCTGATTGCTTAAAGTTGGATGTCGGAAAACGTGGTGGAAAACCTAGCACATCCCAGGGAGAAATTAATCAATTACTAGTACAGCACTGTCAAGCAGGAAAACAAGTCGTCAGGCTAAAATCAGGTGATCCGTTTATTTTTGGACGATGTACTTCAGAAATTGAAGCGTTAAAGGCTTTTGGCTGTGAATTTGAAGTCATACCAGGAATTTCCTCAGCTTTAGCTGCGCCTTTACTAGCGGGTATTCCCTTGACAGATCCGGTTTTGAGTCGCTGCTTTGCAGTGTTGACAGCCCACGAACCAGAGGTTTTAGACTGGGAGGCGTTGTCACGGTTAGAGACACTAGTCATATTGATGGGTGGGAGACACCTGGGGGAAATTGTAGAGAAATTGCAGCGAAATGGGCGATCGCACTTAACACCCATAGCCATTATCCGATGGGCAGGAACTTCTCAACAACAGATTTGGACTGGTCAACTAGGCAATATTCTCGAACAAACGGCTGGGTTATCGCTTTCCCCATCTGTCATCGTCATTGGGGAAGTCGTGGAGCTACGTAATTTCCTACAACCTGAGACAATATCCTTAAAGCATTCGACTACAGCTATGTCTCACAACCTACCTCTCACCGGTAAAACTATCTTAGTCACCCGTTCTGTTGGACAATCGAGTCAATTTAGCGATCGCCTCACTTCTTTTGGTGCTAAAGTCATCGAAATGCCAGCTTTAGAAATTGGACCTCCTTCCAGTTGGGAAGCATTAGACAGGGAAATCAATAATTTATCTAAATTTCACTGGTTAATTCTGACTTCCACCAATGGCGTAGATTATTTCTTTGACAGGCTGAAAGTCCAAGGGAAAGATAGTCGTGCTTTGGCTGGGGTAAAAATTGCTGTTGTTGGTGAGAAAACTTCCCACAGTCTGCAACAGCGCGGACTCCAAGCCGATTTTATCCCCCAAAATTTTGTCGCTGATTCTTTAGTACAAACCTTTCCTGAAGCACTACAAGGGAAAAAGTTTTTATTTCCTAGAGTAGAAAGTGGTGGTAGAGAAGTTTTAGTTAAGGAATTTACAGCTAAAGGCGCAGAAGTCGTTGAAGTTGCGGCTTATCAATCTTGTTGTCCCAGTAGTATCGCACCAGCCGCAGAATTTGCTTTAAAAAATGGCGAGATAGATGTGATTACCTTTGCTAGTTCTAAAACTGTCCAATTTTTCTGTCAATTGGTAGATAGTATCTTTACGAGTAATGTAGCCAATGCTTTAAGGGGAGTTTGTATAGCTTCCATTGGCCCGCAAACTTCAAAAACCTGTCATGCTTTTTTAGGGCGTGTCGATGTTGAAGCTGAAGAATACACATTAGAGGGTTTAAGTCAAGCTTTAATTACATGGGGAAAGAATTTTTAGCTCACGTTCTAGACACACGGTGAATTAGTGTGAATTTGCATCAGTGTTGGGTTAAAAAAGAAACATGAAAATGATCAAACCCATCACTAACTGGTTAGAAATCCATGCTAGTTCCCCTGCATATACCGGTTGGGTACTAGCGGGAATTGCTGTTTGTTTTTTTGGTGCAGCGATTAATACAATGGCTGGCTGGCTTTACGCTATTAGCGGCGTGAGTTTTGCCCTATTAGGTATAGCGGCATTTTTACCACCGCGATCGCTCACAGGTTTATCTGTCAATCGTCGCCCGATTCAACCGGTATCCGCCGGGGATGACTTAATCTTAGAATTAGAAATCCGCAATCAAACCAAGCAATCTGTCAGTTTATTGCAAATTGCAGATATATTGCCTTTTGTCTTAGGAAAACCAGTCCAACAGGGGATTGAATCCATCGCCAGTCAAGAAAGTTACCGTTGGGTGTATGACCAACCTACCCAACACCGGGGTGTATATCGTTGGCATAATGTTGAACTGGGTACAGGTGCGCCTTTAGGATTGTTTTGGAGTCGCCGTCAGCATCACTGTGAAGCTACAGCCATTGTTTATCCTACAGTCTTACCTTTGACTACTTGCCCTCTTGTAGATGAAATCGGACAAGCAGAAAGTAACAGGAGTGAGTATCGGGGGAAACCTTTGCAGACATCAACATCAGGATTAGTGCGATCGCTCCGTCCCTACCGTCTTGGCGACCCCACTCGTCTGATTCATTGGCGGACTAGTGCGCGTTACGGTGAATTGCGGGTGCGGGAGTTAGAAATAGTTACAAGTGGGCAGGAAATCATTATTGCTCTGGATAGTGCTAGTAGTTGGGAAGCGGAGAACTTTGAACAAGCAGTAATTGCCGCAGCATCACTGTATTTTTACGCACAGCGTCAGCAATTACAGGTGCAACTATTCACAGCCGCCACAGGATTAGTTAAAGGCGATCGCTTGGTTTTAGAAACTCTAGCAGCTACTAGATATCATGAAGATGCTAGCAACCTAGAATTGCGGCATCCATTGATTTGGTTAACACAAAACCCTCTGGGTCTTTCTACACTGCCTCAAGGTAGTCGTTGGGTGCTGTGGCAAGATATACAATCAGCGACAGAGCAAGTAGTAGTTAATCGAGATTATCCTGGGATAATCATCGACAAAGAACAGGCATTGCGATCGCAATTACAAAAACCCTTAGATTTATGAATGCTGACAAGTTAAACATTCTGGGTGGGACATTTCATCTTGATCCCAACATTTCAGCAATCTGAGCCTCAGCAAAAATTGTCGTCAAATTTAAAAACACTGTTTGGGGACATCTCCCCAACAATAGCCTAGTGTTGCTGCGGTACAATGCAAAGAAATATTTAAATTATGAGCTGCCGATCCCAATGATCTCATCAGAAGCGAACACAACATCCACCGATAAAAGTCTAGAGGCAATGCGCCACTTTTCAGAACAATATGCCAAGCGTACAGGAACTTACTTTTGTGCTGAACCTTCCGTGACTGCGGTTGTGATTGAAGGACTAGCTAAACATAAAGACGATCTGGGTGCGCCTTTGTGTCCATGTCGCCACTATGAAGATAAAGAAGCCGAAGTTAAGGCTACATATTGGAACTGTCCTTGTGTGCCAATGAGAGAACGCAAAGAGTGCCATTGTATGCTATTTCTTACCCCAGACAACGAGTTTGCGGGACAACAGCAAGAAATTGCACTGGAAACTATTAAAGAAGTGCGAGAGAGTATGGGATGAGCGAAACCATGCCCCCGGAGTATTGGCAAGGCATAGAACAATTTAACTCTGGACAGTTCTATGCCTGTCATGACACCCTAGAGGCTTTATGGATTGAAGCTAGTGAACCGGAAAAAACCTTTTATCAAGGCATCCTCCAAATTGCTGTGGCTCTTTATCATATGGGTAATCGTAACTGGCGAGGTGCAGCCATTTTATTAGGAGAAGGCAGTAATCGCCTGCGCCGTTACCCATCTAGTTACGGTGGTGTTGATGTAGATGAATTACGAAACCAGAGCGCAGTCTTATTACAGGAAATACAACTGATCGACTTAGATAAAAATAATACTGATAACCTTAGTAACAATCCAGCCTTACCCTTACCCAAAATTGTGTTGATTGATGATTGAAAATTAAAGATGACAGAACCCCGGTTTCTTTGAGAAACCGGGGTTCTAGATTTATGCTTAAGTGTTGCAGAAACTTTAAGATTTAGTGAAGCGTCAAAGCTTTAGCCAGTATTTAGCCCAATTGATTCCCGATTGGAGCTTTTATTTATGGAAAAAATGCTGGAGATACCTTAATATATCATCCACCATCCCGAATCTGAAATTGCTATGATAACCCGCTATCAATCTTCTTCAAAAATACGCCGCCTTGGATTAGCTTTGGTGTTACAAGCTACATTCTTGGGTACTTTAGCCTTCTCCAATCAACTACAAACAGCTACTGCACAAACAACAGCCGGAAATCGTCCCCTGACTATCCGCTCTGATATCCAAGAATATGACTCAAAAAATCAGGTGATAACGGCTCGTGGTAATGTACAGATGTTGTATCCTGCTCGCCAGATTCAGGCTACAGCAACTCAAGCCCAATATTTCAGCAAGGAACGCCGGATTGATTTTAGTGGTAATGTCTATATTTTGCAACAAGGCGGTAATAGTATGCGCGCCGAAAGGGTAACATATTTGATTGATGAAGGCCGATTTGTTGCCTTACCCCAATCTAGCCGTCAAGTAGAGTCTATCTATATGGTGGAAGATTCAGAACTTAACGCTGGAGATACTACACCTGCCCCCAAAACACCAGTATTCAAACCTGCTAATTAGCATCAACCATTAAGAAAGTCCGCAAATAGTGAAAATTGTTTTAGAAAATATTCACAAATCTTACGGCAAGCGAGTAATTGTGAATCGCGTCAACCTTTCTGTAGCTCAGGGTGAAATTGTCGGTTTACTTGGCCCCAATGGGGCTGGTAAAACAACCACATTTTACATTGCCACAGGTTTAGAAAAACCTAATCAGGGGAAAGTTTGGTTAGATAGTTTAGAGATTACTGGATTGCCAATGCACAAAAGGGCGCGGTTGGGCATTGGCTATCTAGCACAGGAAGCGAGTGTTTTTCGACAACTGTCAGTCCAAGATAATATTTTGTTGGTGCTAGAGCAAACCAATGTACCGAGACGGGAATGGTCACAACGATTAACAACTCTATTGAGGGAGTTTCGTTTAGAAAAATTAGCTAGAAGCAAAGGGATTCAACTATCTGGCGGAGAAAGACGACGTACAGAATTAGCCAGAGCCTTAGCAGCAGGGAGAGAAGGGCCAAAGTTCTTACTTTTAGATGAACCCTTTGCGGGGGTTGACCCGATCGCAGTTCACGAGATTCAACACATTGTCGCACAACTACGCGATCGCGGCATGGGCATCTTAATCACAGATCACAATGTCCGAGAAACCCTAGCCATCACCGACCGCGCCTACATCATGCGCGAAGGACAAATCTTAGCCTATGGTACGGCTGATGAACTATACACCAATCCACTAGTGCGACAGTATTATTTAGGCGATAACTTTCAAGTTTAGGGGAGCAGAGGAGATTTTACGCCCATTACGAATTACGAATTACGAATTACGAATTAAATTATGGTGTCCAAAAATTTCCCATCTTTCTACAGCCTCAACTCATTGCTGCCTTTGACGATTATGGATCGCTACCTTGCTAGCGAACTGCTACCAACGTTTTTATTTGGGGTTGGGGCTTTTTCTTCAATTGGTGTCACCATTGATGCAGTATTTGAGTTAGTACGCAGAATCGTAGAATCTGGACTACCCATCAATATCGCCGTTCAGGTTTTTTTGTTAAAGCTGCCCAATTTCATCGTTTTAGCCTTCCCCATGTCTACACTGTTGGCGACTTTGATGGCCTATAGTCGTCTTTCGAGTGAGAGCGAACTAATTGCTATGCGAGGTTGTGGGGTAAGTGTCTATCGCATGGTGTTAACTGCGATAGTGTTGAGTTTTGTTGTAACTGGCATGACTTTTGTATTTAACGAACAAATTGCACCAGCCGCAAATTACCAAGCTACTCTTACCTTAAACGCCGCCATCAAGTCAGACAAACCAACTCTTAGGCAACAGAATATTTTTTATCCAGAATACCGCGAAGTTGTAGAGGCGGATGGCACAAAAAACAGAATGCTGACGCGGCTGTTTTATGCTGACCAATTTGATGGTAAGCGGATGAAAGGATTAACTATCATAGACCGTTCTACGGAAGGTTTAAATCAAATTGTAGTAGCAGAATCAGCCGAGTGGAATGGCTCGCAAAGTGTTTGGGATTTTTATAACGGGACAATTTATTTAGTAGCTCCCGATCGCTCTTATCGCAATATCTTAAGATTTGAAAAGCAACAATTAAAGCTTCCCCGCACACCCTTAAGTTTGGCAGAAAAAAGCCGCGACTATGGCGAGATGAATATTGCAGAGGCTTTAGAACAGCTAACCGTAGAAAAATTAGCAGGCGATCGCCAAAAAATTCGTAAACTGGAAGTGCGGATTCAGCAAAAAATTGCCCTCCCGTTTGTCTGCGTAGTTTTCGGCTTAGTTGGTGCAGCAATGGGAACTGTACCCCAACGCACCGGACGCGGCACAAGTTTTGGTATTAGTGTTATTGTAATCTTTTCTTATTACCTACTCAGCTTTATTACTGGGGCTTTAGGGCAAGCCGGTGTCCTTTCTCCCTTTGTCGGTGCTTGGTTGCCTAACTTCATTTTCTTGGGAGTAGGTACATTTTTATTAATGCGTGTTGCTCAAAGGTAAATTTTAGGGGGAGAATAGGTGATAGGGGATAGGTGACAGGAAAAAATTTAGACAAGGTAGAAAATAACTAATGCCCAATTCCCAATTAAATACACATTAAATTTACTAATATTCATTATGCCAAATCGTCGTTATCCCCCTGCTTACTTACGCTATCTCAAAGCCAGATTAATGAATTTGAGGCGACCTAGTTTTTGGGGAACAGCAATTTTTCTATCTGTAGTTGGTCTGGTGATTCAAGAATATTGGGCAAACCCGAATCTATTTGGTGAAAGGCCAGATAACGCGGTGAGTGCTTCAGATCCTCTAAGTGCTTCATTTTCGGCTGAAGATAGAGCGATCGCCGCAGATATTGATAATTTACCATTATTGTTTGGCACAAATGAACAATTGAGTTTGCCAGTACCTACAAATAATCCTCCAGACGATAAAAGTAAAAACTCGTTATTGGATGCTGCTAGTAAACAAAAATCTACAGATCAGCAATCAAAACCTACTCCTAATAGTTTTAATACCACAGCTACCTCTCAAAACCAGAACTTGTTTGTATCACAAACCCAAAGTCTATTAAGGTTTGGAGCGACTGATAATAATCATTTATTAGGTTTTAAATCTTTGGATTCATCGGCTGAATCAAGAGCAGCCAATGCCAATTCTCCGGGAGTAGAAACAGGACTGTTTAATCAAACTAATCAGAATCAAAATAATAACTCAACTAATCCTTTGACAACCGTTGTCAACTCATCAACTAGTCAAAATTCATCCAGTGTCAATAGTGAAACTGCATCACCAATTAACTCTGTAGGCAGTTCTTACTATGGGAGAGTCATACAAACTTCACCCAACATCATCTCACCTAGCCAAACTTTCTCGCCTAGTGGAAGAATCAATTCACCAACTAATTACATTCAGCCAAGTGGATACAATAACTTCAATAACGGTCAAACTTTTTCACCGAATACAGGACTAAATTCTTCCACAAATTATATTCAACCAAATACACCCAATCTTCAGCCTGGTGTTGACAATAACCTCAACAATCAGCCTCTTACATCTAGCCCAGGTTATGTCCAACCAAATACAACTAACATCCAACCGGGTTTTTATAATAACTTAAATAACGGTCAGGTTTCGCCTAACCAAGTACAAGTAACATCACCAGTCATCACGCGGACATCACCAATTATTGGCCCCTATACTATCCGCAATCCCAGCCCAGGTGTTGTAACAAACACGATGCCCTTAGTACCAAATAGTTATGGCAATTCCATCTGGCAGCAACCGAATCAAGTTCCCCAACCTAATGTTCCATACAATCCATATACTAGTCAACCCCAACGGAAATAATTATTCTTGAACTTCTTAACTCTGTGTTCTCTGTGCCTCTGTGGTAAAAATAATTTAATTAACCACAGAGGCACGGAGACACAGAGAATAAAGCAAAAATTTTTCACTAGTTTGAGTATTTATCTGAAATTTGTGGTTGTGAGTGAATGCAAACTTATCAAATGAGGCCGTATCATCAGATACCAATTCTAGAATGTGGTGAACGGCTGGTGGAGATCCCCTTAGAAATGTTTGCAGTCGAATCTCCTCATCCTTATGAAAAGCTAGGTGCTAGTTATGGGAATTATTCTCCTTATTATCTCCGTGAGAGTGTAGTTAAGAATTTAATTCAAGCTCAGAATTACCTGCAATTGCTGCGTCCTAATTGGCACATTCAGATATTTGATGCTTATCGTCCGGTGGCTGTGCAGCAATTTATGGTAGATTACAGTTTTTCTACGGCATTAGAGGAACGAGGACTAACTGAAGCTGAGTTAACACCCAAACAATGCCAAGAGATTTGGGAAGCAGTGTATGAAATTTGGGCTGTACCCAGTATGGATGAAAAAATGCCACCTCCTCACAGTACAGGTGCAGCAGTAGACATCACGCTGGTAGACGAAGTTGGACAGATTATCAATATGGGTTCGCCGATAGATGAAATGTCAGAGCGATCGCATCCCGATTACTATGCTTATAAGGATCATCCAGATGCACACTACTATCACACCCATCGTCAGTTATTGTCCGATGTCATGTTAAAAGCTGGTTTTCAACGTAACCCCAAAGAATGGTGGCATTTTTGTTACGGTGATCAAATGTGGGCTTGGCTAAATCATCAAGCCACAGCCTTTTATGGACGTTTGTGCTGAAGTGTCCCCTATCACCTGTCTCCTGTCCCCTGTCCCCTGTCCCCTAAGTTTACGCATCCTCTGGATTCATCTGTCTTAATTCTTCAGTGGTGTATGTACCAATGGGACTCCAAAGTAGGTAAGGAATGAGTAACAACGTCGCTAGCCCAGAAATTGGTAGGATACAGATGGCTAGCAACACTGCTGACATAAAACCACTTATACCAATAATTTCCCCAGTTTTGAGGCTGCGAAATCTCAGCATTAAAGGTATATAAGCTACAGTGATTATTTCTACTAAAAGGTATAAACCCATCAGTAGCCAAGTAATCACACTGCCTGGATTATGTAGCCAAACAAGATGAGCAGAAGCCGCACCGCAAATAAAAATTACAGTCCAGATCAGGGGGATAAAAGGTTCAAAAACTAGCCATCGGGGACGGCTTAACTGTGCAAACCATTTAGCATCACGCGGTGTGATGAAGAAACTACCTACTGCTACTAAGAAAGTTACAGCCCCGATTACCATCCAAGATGGAATCATCATTTTCCCAAATTTATCTTTTGTCAATTAATACACCGCAAGTTTGACAATTGATGATATGGGTTAAATCATTCGCTGGTAGTAACCTTAAGCATCTTGAGGATTAATTTTAATCATTTGCCAAGTGGTGTATGTACCAATGGGACTCCAAAGTAAATAGGGAACTAATAATAATGCTGCCCAACTAGAAACCGTTAAGACTGTAATGGCTAAAATAATACAGATAGTAAAGCCTGTGCCACCAAGAACTGTACCTACATGAAGACTGCGAAGCCTTAACATAACTGGTGTGTAGGCGATTGTGACAATTTCTAGTAGTAAGTATAAACCCATGAGTACCCAAGTCGGGTTTGTGTCTGGTTGGCGTTCCCAAACAATATAAGCTGACCATGCACCGCAAATAAAGATGACAGTCCAGATAAGAGGAATTGCGGCTTCAAAGGTCAGCCATTTAGGTCTTTGTAAGCGGTTGAACCACTGACGATCGCTTGGTGTAATCCAATTTGCTGCCAATGCTACGACAAACGCTACACCTCCAATTACCATCCAAGATTTAATCATGTCTTCTGTTCCTTGCGATCGCCTACGGCGGTGCGTAGCGTTTCAATATTAGTTATTCTGTCGAAATTATGTCAGGTTACAGCCAAATTCCTCATCAATCCTAAGTTCGAGATGTTGTGTTTGTCTAATTTTATGCCTGGAGATGTGGCAGTGGTTATGTCTGTGGGTGGGGGTAAAGGCTGAGAAGTAAAAATATGCTGGTGATTGGGATATCAGGAAGTCAGATATATGCAAGCTGAAACAGAAACGCGATCGCTAGCACATAGTTCGCTGCATGGAATTGCCAAGACTATTAATCTCACAGGCTGGGTTACTTTTTGGGTGCAACTGACACTAGTTGTAGTTTCCGGACTAGTCCTGTTGTTTGCTTCCACTGGTCGTGACTTTACGGCTCAACCAAATGCTGGACTTGGTATTGGTATATTCTGGGCTATATGCGGAGTCGTGGCATTAATGTTTAGCGTGTATTGGGATTTTCGTTACACCCGCATCGGTAAGCGATTGGATAATCCTAACCCAACTCTACATCCTAGCAAGGCAGAGACTACTAGAATTATTCAAATAGGCATAATTGTAGGTTTAGTAGGGATTCTATTAACTATTTTAGGTGCGGGTGCAACCTTGGGAGTGTTGATAGCAAAATCTATTTCCCAACCACCAGGGGTAGCTATAACTGATCCTAATAAAATTATCCGCGCGTTGGATGTGTTTGTAATGGTGGCAAACATCAATGGTATTGCTGCTCACTTTATCGGGACTGTAGCATCGATGTGGTTATTAGAAAAAGTGCATCAACATTAAAATTAAATATTAGGAAACAGGGGACAAAGAATAGGAAAGGAAAGTTTTTTCAATACTCTGATGCTGCTGTGTTGGGTTTCACTGCGTTCCATCCAACCACTTTGCTTTCCCCTAAACCCTATCCCTATTCAGGTGTACTAAAAAAGGGTAAATTTACGCCTCTGATATTTGTGTAGCAGGGGGAGGGGTAACTGCATCGGTCAGAAATTTATCTGGGGTAAAAAGCTTGTGTGGGAGTTGTTTTTCAGGAAGAAGGCGAGCATTATTGACACAGGGACGATGGGGTTCTCGCAATCTTGGCGGCGGTGATTTTTTTGAACTTCTGGGACTAAAAGCAAAACGTTTCAGGTCATTTTAGGCTGACTATTATTTTAAGAGTTTGGCAAAAGTAGATAAAGAAATAGTCGAGAGAAATTGCCATTCCCGAACAGGAATAACTACGATCATATCGGGTAAATACGCTGAATTTATTAGTAACGGCTTATGTGAATTAGAGACTGAAAGAACACAGTTTCGTTCATAAAGCCGGATTTGATCATGAAAGCAAAGGCTAAAACCTTTGATATCGCTGAGGAATTTTCAACTCACATAAGGCATAAATCATATGCTGTTATCTAAGCTGAAACGCTTAATTCCCCGTTCATATTGTGCAATTACTGTGTCTGTCAGATTGCATCGGCTGTTGGCAATCTTGATCATGCTGACATTTTTATGGTGGGGAATGGTGTCAGAAGTAGCTATAGCTCAAACTCAGACAGCATCTCCTCCTCAACTACTACAAAGAAGTAAAAGCCAAACCCCAGCAGCCTCAAGTTCAATACAACCTTATCTAGATCGGGCGATTAAGCAGGTGACAGAGTTTCGTCTCGATAATGGACTTAAATTTATTGTTTTGAAACGGCATCAAGCACCAGTCGTTTCCTTTGTGACTTACGCAGACGTGGGTGCGGTGGATGAGCCTGATGGGAAAACTGGTATGGCTCACTTTCTTGAGCATTTAGCATTTAAAGGTACAACACGCATTGGTACAAAAGACTATCAAGCAGAGAAATTGCTACTAGAACGCTTAGAACAGTTAGATGCTCAAATTAAAGCTGCAAAAGCCGATGGTAAAAAAGATGAGGTTGCTCGATTGCAAGCAGAGTTTGAGCAAGTAGAATTGCAAGCATCCAAACTAGTTAAGCAGAATGAGTTTGGGCAAATTGTCAGACAAGCAGGAGGCCCAGATTTAAATGCTGAGACTACTACAGATGCCACTCGTTATTTTTACAGCCTTCCTGCTAATAAGTTGGAACTATGGATGTCGCTGGAGTCAGAGCGATTTCTAGAACCAGAATTTCGTCGTGAGTTTTATCAAGAAAAAGATACCGTTTTGGAAGAGCGACGCTTGCGAGTGGAAAACTCACCTACTGGATTGATGGGTGCAAAGTTTTTCGATACTGCTTTCAAAGTCCATCCCTACAAACATCTGGTTATAGGTTATGAAGAAGATATCCGTAACTTGACACCAAAAGATGTGCAGAAGTTTTTTGAGACATATTATGTCCCAAGCAATTTAACGATCGCTATTGTCGGAGATGTCAACCCGGCTGAGGTTAAAAAACTAGCACAAATTTACTTTGGGCGTTATCAGTCCAAACCACAACCAATTTCTAAAATTCCGGTAGAACCGCCGCAGACAAAAATGCGGGAAGTGACCTTGCGACTGCCATCTCAACCATTTTACTTTGAAGGTTATCACCGTCCAGCAGTAACCCATCTAGATAATGCGGTGTATGAGATCATTGGCAATTTATTATGGGGTGGGCGCACATCCCGATTGTACAAGTCCTTGGTGGAACAGCAACAGCTAGCACTAGCGTTAAATGGTGAAATTAGCATACCAGGAAACAAGTACCCCAATTTGATATTTTTCTTAGCTGCTACGGCTTCTGGTCACACAGTGGATGAGTTGGCAGCAGCTTTGCAAAAGGAAATAGACAAATTGAAGATTGAGCCTGTTTCCGTAACTGAATTGCAACGTGTGAAAACCCAAGTAAAAGCAGGTTTATTAGCTAACCTCAAATCTAATATGGGGATGGCGGGACTATTGTCGGAATATCAGGTAAAAACTGGCTCTTGGCGGAATTTATTTAAGTATTTGGATGAAATTATAGCAGTGACTCCTGCTGATATTCAGCGAGTGGCAAAGGCAACTTTTACGCCCGAAAATCGCACGATTGGCAAGCTGTTATCGCAAGATGGGTAAGCAACATAGACGCGCAGAGGTTTGCCGCAGGCTAATGCAAAAGATGTCAAGGAATTAAAGATATGGACAGGTACAAGGTGAACAGTAGAAATTTTGAGCAGCACAAACAGCCGTTTAGACTTCTCTCAAAGTGCAAAATTCCCCAGAGTAAGAGGTTGTTTTATGCTTTGAGTCTAGCTGTGGCCTTTTTAATTGTAACTTTTGACTTTACTCTGGCAGTAACGGCAACGGCAAAGCATTACACCGAATTGCAGTTTGCCTCGTTACCAGAGATCAAGCTACCCAAGTACGAGCAGTTTGTCTTACAAAATGGCATGGTTGTGTATTTGGCGGAGGATCACGAGCTACCTTTTGTGAATGGGGCAGCGTTAGTGCGTACAGGGGATCGCTTAGAACCAGCAGATAAAGTTGGTTTAGCTGATCTTGTTGGAACAGTAATGCGAACTGGAGGGACTAAGAAGCATTCACCGGATGAATTAGACAACTTGTTGGCACAACGCGCAGCAGTGGTGGAAACTGGCATTGGCAAAACTGATGGTGGTGCTGCCTTTATAGGACTCAGTGAAGATTTAGAAACAGTATTTGGGCTGTTTACTGAGGTGTTGCGAGAGCCAGTATTTATTCAGGAAAAGCTGGATTTAGCTAAGGCTCAGATGAGAGATACGATTTCCCGTCGCAATGACGATCCAAATAGTATCACTGAGCGGGAATTTTTGAAATTGATTTATGGTAAGAATAGCCCTTATGCCCGTACACCAGAGTACGCAACGGTAAATCGGATTACTCGTGAAGACTTGCTGAAGTTTTACGAACAATATTTCCACCCCAATAATATTATTTTGGGGATTGTGGGGGACTTTGATCCTCAGCAAATGCGATCGCTCATCCAAGCTCAGTTAGGTGATTGGCCGTCTAACCCCAACATTACTAAACCCCAATTACCAGCAGTATCAGCAGCGAACACAGATGGTGTCTTTTTTGTCAATCAACCACAACTAACTCAGAGTAGTGTTCGTATGGGGCATTTAGGCGGACGTTTGGATAATCCCGACTATGGGGTACTAGATGTATTAAATGGGATCTTAAATGGAATGGGTGGACGCTTATTTAATGAATTGCGATCGCGTCAAGGTTTAGCTTATTCAGTAGGCGGTTTTTGGAGTCCCAACTATGATTACCCTGGAATTTTCATTGTTGGTGGAGAAACCCGCTCTGAGACTACTGTACAGTTTATCAAAGCTTTACAGACTGAAATCAAGCGTATCCAAGAGCAAAGAGTTACACCAGAAGAACTAGCTTTGGCTAAAGAGTCTACACTCAACTCTTTTATCTTCAATTTTCAAGATCCTAGCCAAACCTTGTCACGGTTGATCACATACAAA